>NZ_JBEZFH010000297.1:0-6810 GCF_040649355.1 Sphaerisporangium sp. NPDC049002
CGACTATCCCGAGTGGCACATCTCTCGTGAAGTGGACGGCTCTGGCCGCCACAGCGACTGGGTAGCCCAGCACGCTATCGAGCACGACCGCGTGCACCATGCCCCCGCCATTCCCGCACTACGCACGCAACTGGAGAAGGCCGCACGGAGACACACCACACGACGGGACGACCAGAAATGACACCTCGCCACGCAGCCCCACCCGACGAGCGCGAGCCGGCCCTGCGCGCGGCCTCACACCCGGCCGACCCCGGCCGGTGCCGCATCGTCGAGTCCGCAGACCCTGGCGAGCTGCGCTCCCTGATGATCGACGCCGAACTCGAACTCTGGCGGGTCTCAAACGTCCTCCCCGGTCGGCCGACTCTCCCGGCCGCCGGCGAGGCCCGCCAGGCACACCCCCTGGCCACGAGACGACCCGCCCTCTTACCCCCGAAGGGTGTGCGAGGGGAGGGCGGACACCCTCTCGTGGCCACGGGCGCCACGGCCCCTTCCCCGTCCCCCCCTCCCTGAAAGGAACGCCACGAGATGGAAGGATCATTGGAGTTCGCTCGATGGTTCGGCCGGGCCAGGACCTTGGTACTTCAGCCGACCACGCTATGCAACCTCGACTGCGCGTACTGCTATCTGCCGTTCCGGCGCCTGAGCAATGAGATGTCCCCCGAGGTCGCCAAGGCCGTTGCCGCCTCGGCTGCGGATCTGACCGACCTCAGCGGCCAGTTGGACATCGTGTGGCACGGCGGGGAGCCCCTGGCCCTGGGCCCACGCAAGTTCGCCGCCCTACTCGCGCCGTTCGAGCAGCTCCGTCAGGCGGGCCAAATCCAGCACAGCGTGCAGACTAACGCCACGCTCATCGACGACGAGTGGTGCGACCTGCTCGCCCGTTACCAAGTCCGCGTCGGCGTCAGCATCGACGGCCCAGTAGCTCTGAACGCCCGACGGGTCGACCTTCGCGGCCGACCTGCCTTCGACCGGATCGTGCGCGGTATCCGCCGCCTGCGTGACCACGGCATCCGCTTCTCCCTGATCGCCGTCGTGGGGACCGAAGGCATTGAGCAGCCCGAATCCCTCCTGGACTTCCTCGCGGACCTGGGACCGCACACCATCGGCCTGAACGTGGAGGAGATGGAAGGCGTCAACGACCAGCGGTGCGGGATCGCCCAAGACCAAGCCGAGCGATTCTGGCAGCGGGTCCTGAACTGGCGCAGGGCCCACGACGGAGGGCCTGCATTGCGGGAGCTCGACCGACTCGCCGACTACCTGCACCTCGCACGCAGCGGGCAGCGCGACGAGTGGTGCAGATACGGCCTCGATCCGATTCCGACAGTGTCAGTGGGTGGAGACGTGGTGCTGCTCTCGCCCGAACTGGCTGACATCAGGGACGACGACTACGGCGACTTCCTTGCCGGGAACGTCCGCTCTCAGAGCATCGCCAGCATGCTGGATCAGGCGCACCGGCTGCGCTACGCCCGCGAGTTCATGGCCGGTCTGCGACGCTGCGAAGCCGAATGCGAATTTTGGGACTTCTGCCGGGGCGCCCAGGCGTGCAACCGCTACTTCGAGAACGGCAGCTTCGCCACGACGGAGACCGACTACTGCCGACTTACCCGTCAAGCCCTCATTACCGCTCTGTACACCGCAACCAAAAAGGAGATCGCGGCATGACCATGCTGGAGCACCTGGCCACCACGGATGCGAAGGTGGTCGACAAGCTGATCAGTAGCAGCACCCCTGAGAGCCCCGATCCGATTCAGACCGCCAAGTTCGACAACAAGCCGAGCTGGGACAACAAGAAGGGGGGATTCGACAACAAGCCGAGCTGGGACAACTGGAGCAAGAAGTAATAGCAGAGGACCATCGTGGGCGCGGCGATTCCACGCCCACGATGGGACCGCTCATCTCCCCTGGAAGGTAAGACAATGGACACACGTACTGTGCGCGAGACGAGCGTTACGCTGCCGGACTTGAACGACGCGGACTTGGACGATGTCGATTCACTGGAGGGCGAGCACGGCAAACTGCGCGACTTCCGATACGCCGACGCCCGTCTTCGCGAGCTGCCCCTGTCGGGAACCCAGCTCATGGACGGGCGCATCACTGGCCTCACCACCCAGCGGGCGCGCCTGGAGGAGCTGCGCCTGCACTCGGTGGAGTTCTCCGCCTGCGACCTGTCCGGCCTCCGCTGGGAGGACAGCAAGCTCTCCCGAGTCACGTTCACCGACTGCAAGATGCTCGGCGCTGCGTGGGAGAACGTCACGCTCGACGACGTGGTTTTCGAGCGGTGCAAGCTCGACCTCGCCGCCGTCACCCGCCTCCGTGCCATAGGCCCGGTGATCTTCACCGGCTGCACGCTGCGAGAAGCGCGGTTCGTCGGGTCTGACCTGAGCGACGTGGCGTTCGACGAGTGCGACCTGTACCTGACGGAGTTTGACGGCGGCACCTATCGCGGCTGCGACCTGCGCCGCAACGACCTGTCCAGCCTTCGCGGAGTGAGCGCGCTCAAGAAGATCATCGTTGATCGGCCGCAGCTCCAGGGCCTCGCCGAGGCGTTCGCGGCCGAGCTGGAGATCACGGTCGGTTAGGACTTCGACTACTGCTGCACGGGAGGCGGAGACATGGGCGTACGGCTGCTGTTCGACCGGTTCAGCGACATCCAGGGACGTATCGACATCGGGGACGTCAGGCAGGCGGGTGACACGCCGGGCTACGACGACGGCGTGGCCGTCGTCCCCCGTGGGGGCTGGGCAGCCCTCAGAGAGGAAGAGGCCGAACGATTCCGGCTCAACGCCGACACGCCGCTCAGCGTGACGATCGAACTGGTCAGTCAGGATTTGCCGGTCTTCGCATCCGACGATCTCCAAGCCCGTGTGGATGCCGCAGCCGCTCTCGACCCGTTGGAAGGCCGCTGGCCGCGCGGGCGCCTCGCCTGCACAGCCAGCCCGCCCGGCCAGCTCACCAGCACCGAGGACTCCACGACTGGTCACCGCATCGGACTGCACGTCGACAACTTCGACCGGCTGCCGTACCCGGTCCGGCAGGACAGCCGCCGACGTCTCTGCCTCAACCTTGGGCCCGGCACCCGCTATCTCCTGGTCGGCGACCTGGATATCAAGGAGATCTGCCGCGCCCTGGGCTGTGACCAGGACGGGTACTACCCGCACACCGACGACCTGCGCCGTTACGTCGCAGAGGGGCACCCGCTGCGGTGCCTGCGCGTCCGGCTTGACCCTGGCGAGGGGTACATCGCCCCCACGGAGTTCCTGCCGCACGACGGCTCTACAAGCGATGCCCAAACGTGGTCACTCGCCGCCTTCTGGCTGGGTTGAGTGACGCCGTCAGGCCCGGCGGCGCGGCCTCACCGCCGCCTTCACCAGCAGGACCACCCCGAGCACCGCGCCCGTGATGACGAGGGCGAACCCGATCAGCAGGTTCCAGTTCCCCAGGGCGCCCAGAACCGGGGCCTCCGGGCTGACGTAGTAGCCGGCGATCCACAGAACACCGACGACCGGCAAGAGCACCGCGGTGAGAACCTGCCACCGCGATCCGCTCCCGACCGGTTTCCGACGAGCATCGGAATCGTCCACCGAATGACTCCTGTCCAGCGCCTCACGAACAAATCACCCTGAACGCTAGTCGCTTTCTGCGGGCCATGGTGAGGAATGACGATATAAAGGCCACTGCCCGCGTCCTCTGGCCGCCAATGCCCGCCATATCTCCCGTTCAAAACGTCGAGCATCACGGGAACCGCGAGGCCCCCTTTTCACGCCATCTCGAACCAGACGAGCCGGCCGCTCTCGTCGTCTTTCCAGCCCCAAGATGACGAGAGTTCCCGGACCAGCCACAGGCCCCGGCCGCTCTCGCTGAGCGGGTCCACCTGTGCGGGAATCAGCGGGATCGCGCCGGAGGATCCCTCGTCGATCACCTCGACGCGCAGGGCATGACCGGTGTGCGACAGCACCAGCCTGACCATTCCACAGGGGTCGCGGCCGGAGTCGGAGTGGCGTACCGAATTGGCCATCAGCTCACTGACCAGTAGCTCGACCTGGCCCGCCTCCGGATGCCCCGCCGCGCACAGCAGCCCCCGCACACAGGCCCGCGCCGCCGCGACCGAACTCGCCTTGCCGGGAAGTTCGACGGTGCCCAGAAGCTCCGCGGTCCTCATCGCGACACCTCCCAGACCCGATCGGCCGCGTCGCCCGCCAGCGCCCGTACCCGCCGGTCCTCGCCCCGCCCCCACGTGTAGAACCACGTGCCTTTACGCGCCAGTGCCATGACACGGAGCGGCCCGGACTCCCGGGGAACCAGCAGAGCCGGATCCTTGCCCATCGGCAACTCGACCGCCGCGCCGAGACCGCGCCTGTGCAGATCCCACGCTAGCCGGACCAGGTGAATGAACTGCTCTTCCTTCACCTTTCGGGAATTCCGCTGAGCGCTTATGGATGGGGCGCCATTTCTACGAGGCGGGGGACGTTCAGGCTCTTGATCTGTCATCTGGAGCTCCATCCTGTGGGGAGTATGTCGGGTCAGGCCTCAGCCTTCTCTGGCGGCTTATTCGACGTAGCCCTAGAATGCCGGTGACAGCATTAATCCGGAGCCAGATAGGGTCGACAAGCATCGACTAATAACCCCAAAGTTGTAGAGGTATGTCATTGTCTTGTCGACGCCTGTCGGCATTCACCTACGGAGGCGAGCATGGTCGATGATCTTGGCACGCGCATGTCGCCGGTTGAGCGTTTCGGCCACGAACTGGCCCGTTGCCGAAAGGAAAAGGGGTGGTCACAAGCCCGACTGGCCGAACGCTTGGGGTGCTCACCCTCGCTTATAGGACATATCGAAACGGACAGCCGCAACCCGCAACTCGACTTCGCGGAAGGCTGTGATCGCGCCTTCGACCTATCCGACAGCCACCGGTTCGTCCGGCTATGTCGTCGGATCAGAGATGCCCCGTCCGGACCGCAATGGTTCCTCCGCTGGCAGGAAGAGATCGAGCCCCAGGCGACGGCCCTGCGAACCTGGGATCCCCTTCTGGTCCCCGGCCTGCTCCAGACGGAGGCCTACGCGCGGGCCGTCTTCCGCGGCCACCTCGCGACACCCGAGGAAAAGGTGGAGCAGCAGGTCAGAGCTCGCATCCAACGAAGCCTGATCCTGGAAGGGCACAACGCACCGACCCTCTGGGTACTCCTGGACGAGTTCGTGCTCCGTCGCCCCATAGGCGGAGCGGAAGTCATGCGCCAGCAGCTCGCCCACCTCGCGACCGTCGCGAATCATCGCAATGTGACAGTGCAAGTGGTCCCCTACGACAACCCTTGCACCGACGGCCTGCTGTCAGGCTTCACCATCGCTGAACTACCAGATGGGCCCACAACGGTAGTCGTAGACTCCGCCGGCGAAGGTGAAGTGTCAGCTGACCACGAGCTGGTCTCGCTGATCTTGAGTCGCTATGACAGACTGAGAACAGAGGCGTACCGCCCAGGCGAGTCGCTCGAAAAGATTAAGGGAGCCATAGACCAATGGACTCAAAGGACCTGACTGCCGCAGACCTCTTGAAGGCCGACTGGAAGAAGAGTTCTCGTAGCGGAAACAACGGCGGACAATGTGTTGAGGTCGCCGGCAATCTCCCCGAGCTTGTCGCCGTCCGTGACAGCAAGAATCCGGCTGGTCCGGTGCTCGTCTTCACCCCTGGGGAATGGACCACCTTCCTCGGCGACGTGAAGACCGGGCGGCTCGGCTAAGAAGCGCCTCCACTCCCAAAAGCCCTGTCCCAGCCACCTGCCGGGGGTACGACAAGTTCGTCCTTCCGGCAGGGTGGGTGCGCATCACCCGCCAGAGGACCCGGCCTGGGTGAGGCACAGGTCACCGCCGAGGACGGCGCTACGTCGCCGAGCGGGCCATCTCCTGGACACCCGTGACCACGTTGACGACAGCGGAGTCCGGATCTGGCCACCCGACATGACTTACAAGTCGTTCTCCAGTGCCGGTCTCTAGCGTCATCCCCGATGCGGCCGAGGGGGCCGGAGACCGGTACGGCGCAGGGGCGAGCCCAGGCGCGTGAGCGACAAGGAGAAGAGAGCTCATGATGGAGCCCGAGGCAGGCCAGGCGATCGCCGTCACACGGATCACCGAGTGCCTGGAGAACGGATCGATCAGCCTCGACCTGTCCGGTCTCGGGCTGAGCACAGTGCCCGAGTCACTCGCCCAGCTCACCCACCTGATCTCGCTCGACATTCGTGGCAACCAGGTGACCACTCTGCCCGAGTCGCTGGGAAACCTCACCGCCCTCGAACGGCTCGACCTGGGCGGCAACCATTTGACCGCTCTCCCGGAATCGCTGGGGAACCTCACCGCCCTCGAACGGCTCGACCTGGGCGGCAACTTTTTGACCGCCCTGCCGGAATCGCTGGGGAACCTCACCGCCCTCAGATCGCTCTCCCTGAGCGGCATCCAACTGGCCGCCCCGCTGGAATCGCTGGGGAACTTCACCGCCCTCGAACAGCTCTCCCTGGGCGGCAACTATTTGACCACCCTGCCGGAGTCACTGGGAAACCTCACCGCCCTCAAATCGCTCTCCCTGAGCGGCGACCAACTGACCACCCTGCCGGAATCGCTGGGAAACCTCACCGCCCTCACCGAACTCGACCTGGAGGACAACCAGTTGACCGCTCTGCCCGAGTCGCTGGGAAACCTCACCGCCCTCAAACGACTCGACCTGAAGCGCAACCATTTGACCGCCCTGCCCAAGTCGCTGGGAAACCTCACCGCCCTCAAACGACTCGACCTGAAGCGTAACCATTTGAACGCTCTACCCCAGTCACT
>NZ_JBEZFH010000298.1:0-6799 GCF_040649355.1 Sphaerisporangium sp. NPDC049002
GTACGCCGCGCCGCCTCGTCCGGTTCCACGGTGCTCCGGGTGACGGCCGGCGTCAGCGGCTCGGGCGAGGGCACGACGGCGTTCGGTTTGATCGCCCAGCGTTCCTCGACGCCGCCCGGTGAAGGCTCCCGGTATCGGCGTCGCTCGCGTGGCGGGGCCCACGGATCCTCCTCCGGGCTGATCCAGAAGGGGTCCCATCCGTCGTCCGCGTGCCGGCGCGAGTGGTGGCGGAGCCGGCCTTCCCGTCTCTCGCCCTCCTCCCCGGCCTCCAGCCGGGGTTCGAGGAACTGGTCCTCGGGCTTCAGGCCAGGAGTCGACCCGCCCCCGAACCGCCCCATGTCGGGCGCGGTGAACGAGGTCGGCGGCAGGTAGCTCAGCGCCGCCTCCATGGACTGGACCCAGATCGGGCCCGGCAGGGACGCCCCCTGGACGCCGCCGTAGGACTGGCCGCCGATCTCCACGTTGGTCAGCGGGTACTTGTAGGCGCCCCTGATGTCGCCGACGCTGACGGCCGCCGCCAGGTCCGGGGTGTAGCCGGCGAACCAGGCCGAGGTGTAGCCGTTGTTGGTACCCGTCTTGCCCGCGGCGGGCCTGCCGATGCCCTGCCCCTTCATCGTGCCTTTGGTGAAGACCCCGGAAAGGATGTGGTTGACGGCGTCGGCGACGTCCTGCTCGATGGCGTCCGTGCAACTCGGCGAGATCGCCGTACGCCTGCCGCGCCGCTCGGAGATCTCCAGGATGGCCATCGGGCGGCAGTAGCGGCCGCGGGCCCCGAACGCCGCGAAGGCGCTCGCCACCGTCACCGGGTCCATCTCGTTCACCCCGAGGGTGAAGGTCGGCACCTCCTTGAGCGGCTCGCCGTCCGCCCTGACGATGCCCAGCGACCTGGCCGTGCGGACCACGTCACACAGTCCGACGTCGCGCTCCAGCATCATGTAGAAGATGTTGACCGACTGCCAGGTGCCGGTGGACAGGCTGTGCGGGCCGCCCTTCCCCTCGCCGCCGGCGTTGTAGACGACCGAGTCGGGGTCGTTGACCTTCTTCCCCGCGCAGTTCTTGTACCCCGAGGAGGGGACGAAGCGTCCGGGGGTGTCGAAGCCCTGGTCGAACCGCCAGCCCTTCGCCAGGGCCGTGGCGAGCGTGAACGCCTTGAACGTCGACCCCGCCTGGAACCCCTGCCCGCCGCCGTGCGCGGTGTCGGCCGGCAGGTTGTACGTCGTCTTCGGGCCGTCGTTCCTGTCGCCGGGGTTGATCCCGTACTGCTTGCTCGCGGCCAGGGCGCGGATGCGTCCCGTGCCGGGCTCCACCATCGCCTCGGCGGCCACGTCGTTGTCCTTGGCGTGGACGTGCGCGGAGATCGCCTTCTCGGCGGCGCGCTGCGCGTTTCGGTCGAGGGTGGTCCTGATCACCAGGCCGTCGCGGTACAGGCGTCGCTCGCGCTCGGCGCGGGTCTGCCCGAAGGCGCGGTTGGTCGCGATCTCCTTCTGCACGTACAGGCAGAAGAACGGGAACTCGCTCTCGGAGCACCCGCCGGGCTCGGGCCGCAGGTTCAGGGCCAGCGGCGTGGCCTTCGCGGCGTCGGCCCGCACCTGCGGGATCATCCCGAGCTGCGCCATGCGGTCGAGCACGAGGTCGCGGCGTTCCAGCAGCCGCCTCTGGTGGACCTCGCCGAGGGTGGGGTCGGTGAAGTACGGCGTGCGCACGGCCCCCGCCAGGGTGGCGGCCTGGGCCGGGGTCAGCGCGGCGGCGGAGGTGCCGAAGAACCGTTGCGCCGCGGCCTGCACGCCGAACGCGCCCCCGCCGAAGTAGGCGATGTTGAGGTAGCGCACGAGGATCTGGTCCTTGGTGTACTTCTTCTCCAGCCCCATGGCGTACCGCAGCTCCTGGAGCTTCCTGCGGATGCTGGGGGCGCGCGCCATGTCCCGCTCGGCCTCCGAGTGGGCGTTCTGCAGCAGGATGTTCTTCACGAGCTGCTGCGTCAGCGAGGACCCGCCCTGCCGGATGCCGCCCGCCTTGGTGTTGGCGATGATCGCCCGCAGGGTGCCCTTGAGGTCGAGCCCCGCGTGCTCGTAGAACCGGGAGTCCTCGATGGCGACCATCGCCTTGAGCATGACGGGCGCGATCTTGCCGATGTCGACCGACTGCCGGTTCTGGACGTAGAACTGGGCGAACTGCTTGCCGTCCTTGTCGAGCAGCCGGGTGCGCTCGGGCAGCGGGGCCTCGCGCAGCATGGTCGGCACCTCGAAGAAGTCGTGCGCGGCGCTCCGCGTCAGGATGCCCGCCCCGCCGACCGCCGGGAGCGCGACGGCCGCCGCCAGCAGGCCGCCGACCACGCCCGCGACGCCGAGCGCCGCGATGCTCACCGGCACCGGACGCTCCCTTGGGCGGCGCTGCGCTGACTCGCCGCCGGGTGTCCGGCGGCCGTCGGATCCCGAGGTCACGGGGATAGAAGTGCGACCCAGGGAACGTCGGCAAACGCCCTACCGAGGAATCTTTACGCTTCCCGGTTGATCTTCAACCCAAGTGAGGTGAACTGGTCGAAAACGCGGTGGTATCCACGTTCGATGTGGTGGACGCCCCGCAGCGTCGAGGTGCCCTCGGCGACGGCCGCGGCGAGCACTCCGGAGAACCCGGCGCGGATGTCGGGCAGGGTGACGTCGGCCCCCCGGAGCTTGGAGACGCCCCTGACGACCGCGGAGTGCCGGGCGTTGGTGTCGTGGTAGCGGCATGCGGGCCCGCCTAGGCACACGTCGAAGATCTCGATCTCGCAGCCCATCTTCTGCAGGGCGGGCACGTAGACGAGCCGGTTCTCGAAGACGGTCTCGTGCAGGACCGACATGCCGTCGGCCTGCGTGAACAGGACCATCAGCGGCGTCTGCCAGTCGGTCATGAAGCCGGGGTGGGTGTCGGTCTGCACGGCGGCGGCCCGCAGGCCGTTCGGCGCGGAGGCGGTCAGCCAGTCGTCGGTGATGTCGAATGTGGCGCCCATGCGGGCGAGGGTCGTGATGGCGGTGACGAGCCGGTCCTGCGGGCAGCCGTGCACGCGGACCTCGCCGCCGGTGATGAGCCCGGCCACCAGGTAGGAGAAGGCCTCGATGCGGTCGCCCGCGAGCCAGGTGGAGGCCCCGCGCAGGCGCTCGACGCCCTCGATGACGATGCGGCGGTCGGGGCTGAGCTCGATGCGGGCGCCCATGCGCTGCAGGAACAGCGCCAGCTCGACCACCTCGGGCTCGGTGGCGGCGCCCTTGATGACGGTCTTGCCCTCGGCGAGCACGGCGGACAGAAGGATCGTCTCGGTGGCGCCGACGCTGGGATAGGGCAGCTCGATGCGGGTGCCGCGCAGCCGGGTGGCCTTGGCGAAGATGCCGGTGTCGCGCACCTCGACCTCGGCGCCCATCGCGCGGAGCGCCTCGACGTGGAAGTTGACCGGCCGCCGCCCGATGGGGTCGCCGCCGACGAGCGGGACGTACGCCTCACCGGCCAGGTGCAACAGCGGGCCGAGCATCAGGATCGGGATGCGGTTGAGCCCGGTGAAGGCCTCCGGCACCCGGGGCCTGATCTCGGGGCCGCGCTCCAGGGTGATCTCGCCCCCGCTGATGTCGACCTCGATGCCGAGCGCCTCCAGCATCGCGGCGGTGATGCCCACCTCGCCCACCTCTGGAGCGTTGTGGAGCGTGCTCGGGCCGATGCCGAGCATCGCGGCGACCATGTGCTTGGACACCGCGTTCTTCGAACCGCGTACTTCGACGTCCCCCCGCAGAGGTCCGGACGACTCGATCAGCCATACCTCTTCGCTCACGGGGGACAGCCTAACGGGGGCGGGGGCGAACCAGGAGGCGCGGCGGCGGGGCTTACATCGGTACCATGTGCGGATCCGTACGCTGGTACAGGGACGCGTGACAGGCGAGGTGATCGGGTGCGGCATCTGCGGGACTTCGTGGCGACCGTGGTCGTGCTCGCCCTCTTGGGCGTGGCGGCGGGTTTCCTGTGGTCGGCCCTCGCCCCCCGCACGCCGTACGTCATCACCAAGACGGGCCCCGAGCTGACCGACCCCACCACCCAGTCCCTGATCGCGGCCGATGGCTGGTTCGCCGTCGTGACGGGCGTCGCGGGGCTCGCCTGCGGGGTCGTCGCCTACCTGATCGCGCGCACGGGGCGCGCGATCGCCCTGCTGGCGGGGCTCGCGGTGGGCGGCCTGCTCGCCGGCTTCCTCGCCCTCAGCGTCGGCACGTCGCTGGGGGGCTCGATGGTCCAGGCGGCGGCGCCGCGTTCGGCCGGGCTCGGGTCCACGGTCGACGTGCTCGGCGTCACCGCGCGCGGCGTGCTGCTGAGCTGGGCGCTGGTCGGCGTCGCGATCTTCGGCATCCTTGAGTCCGTCGACGGCCGCGACACGCCCGAGCCGGAGCCCGCGCCCGTGTCACCCGTGCCCGTGCCGCCCGTGCCCGACCCCGGCGACGGCCGCGACGGGGGCCACCAGCCCCGTTAGCGGCCGAGCGCGGGGCGCCTCGCCCCGTGGCCGGTCGCCCGCTCGAAGGCGTGGGCGGCCCTGAGCACCGTGAGGTCGTCCCACGGCCGCCCGATGATCTGCACGCCGACGGGCAGCCCGCCCGGGGTGAACCCGCACGGCACCGAGGCCGCGGGGGCGTGCAGGACGCTGATCCAGTACGCCGAGCGCATCCACGCCAGGTAGTCGGGCATCGGCGTGCCCGCCACCTCGGTGACGTACGGCTGGTCGACAGGGAAGGGCGGCACCTGGCTGACCGGGGCGATCAGGATGTCGTGGTCGTCGAAGAAGGCGTTCATGCGCTGGAACAGGCCGCTGCGCAGGCGTTCGGCGCGTGCCAGGTCGGCGCCGGTGACCTCGCGCCCCCGCTCGATGTTCCAGGCGACGTTCGGGCCGACCTCGCCCGCGGGCAGGTCGCCGAAGGCGCTCGCGTAGTACCAGGCGCGGTAGGTGCGGAACGCGTCCTCGGCGTCCGCGAGGTCGAGATCGACCTGCTCGACCTTGGCCCCGAGGCCGGCGAGCACGCCCGGCGCCCGCGCCGTCACCGCGGCCGTCTCCGGGTCCACGGGCAGCCCGCCGAGGTCGGGGCTCCAGGCCACCCGCAGGCCCGCCAGGTCGCACTCCAGGGGCCCGGCGAAGGCCGAGCCGTCCTCCCTGACGGCGAACGGCGAGGTGGGCGCGAAGCCGGAGATGACGCTCATCAGCAGCGCCGCGTCGCTGACGGTCCTCGCCAGGGGGCCGGAGACGCCGAGGCTGAACCAGGCCGAGGTCGCCGAGGCGTCGGGCACCCGGCCCGGGGTCGGCCGCAGCCCGACCACGTTGCAGAACGACGCGGGGTTGCGCAGGGACCCGCCCATGTCGGATCCGTCGGCCAGCGGCACCATGCCGGAGGCCAGCGCGGCGGCGGCCCCGCCGCTGCTGCCGCCCGCGCTGCGGGTGAGGTCGTAGGGGTTGCGGGTGGCGCCGAACACCTCGTTGACGGTGTGCGAGCCGGTGCCGAACTCCGGCGTGTTGGTCTTGCCCACCGTGATCGCCCCCGCCGCCCGCGCGCGCCGCACCACCAGCGCGTCGGCCTCGGGCACGTGACCGGCGAAGATCGGCGAGCCGTACGTCGTGCGGATGCCGGCCGTGTCGGTGAGGTCCTTGTAGGCGATGGGCAGGCCGTGCAGCGGCCCCCGCCAGTGCCCGCGGACGAGTTCGTCGTCGAGCTTGCGCGCCTGCGCGAGCGCCTGGTCGGCGACCAGCGTGACCACCGCGTTGACCTCGCCGTTCACCTCGTCGATCCGCCGGAGGTGCGCCTCGGTCAGCTCGGCCGCGCTGATCTGCCTGTCGCGCAGGAGGCCCAGCATCTCGGTGGCGGACAGATAGAACAGCTCGGTCACTCTCGCTCCTTCGGGCACGCGGGGCCTGGTGTCATGGCAGGTGACGCCAGTCTGGTCACCCGAAACGCCGGAAGGCGACGGCAAGGGTTGCCAAGCGTGGTCAGGGCGCCTTGCCGATGGGAGCGGTGACCGCCTGGGTGAGGCGCACCAGCTCGGCGGGGGCGGTCTCGATCTGCAGCCCTCGCCGCCCGGCCGAGAAGTAGATCGTCTCGAACTCCAGCGCGGAGGAGTCGACCACCGTGGGCAGGGCCCTGCGCTGCCCGAGCGGGCTGATGCCGCCGACGACGTAGCCGGTGACCCGCTCGACCTTGGCCGCGTCGGCCATGGCCGCGCGCTTGCCGCCCAGGGCGGAGGCGAACGCCTTCAGGTCGAGCTTGCCGGAGACGGGCACGACCGCGACCGCGAGCCCGGTCTCGACCTCGGCCACCAGGGTCTTGAAGATCCGCTCGTACGGCAGGCCGAGCGCGTCGGCGGCCTCCTCGCCGTACGCCTGGGCGTTCGGGTCGTGGTCATAGGGATGGAGGGTGAAGCCGATCTCTGCCCTGGCCAGCGCCACGGTGGCGGGAGTGCCCTGGCCTCCCTTGTTCTTCGTCTTGCTCACGGCCCCCAGCTTAACGGCAAGTTAAAATCTACAATGTAAAGGCGCCGTCCGAATGGCGGACTGGAACCGGATCGGGGTGCCACCCTCCGTAGACTGGACCGGTGATATCCCGTATCGACCTGCGCGGGTCCCTTCCGGACGACCTGCGCGACGTGCTGCCCCGCGCCGAGCTCGACGTCGAGGCCGCCCTTTCGAAGGTGCGGCCCATCTGCGACGATGTGCGCCATAGGGGAGTGGCGGCCGTGCGGGAGCTGACCGCCCGGTTCGACGGCGTGGAGCTCGGCTCCACCCGCGTGCCCGCCGAAGCGGTTC
>NZ_JBEZFH010000299.1:0-6797 GCF_040649355.1 Sphaerisporangium sp. NPDC049002
CGCCCCCGCGCTCGCGGGGATGCTCCGTTGGCCTCTTCCCGTCACGACAGTTGTCCTCGCTCGCCCCCGCGCACGCGGGGATGCTCCCTACATTGACATTGCCGCTAGGCCTACTGCTGACTCGCCCCCGCGCACGCGGGGATGCTCCCCGGGAACGCCTCCTCGCCGCAGCCCGCCAGCCCTCGCCCCCGCGCACGCGGGGATGCTCCGGCGGAGGGGGCGGCGGCGCGCTGGTGGTCTGCCTCGCCCCCGCGCACGCGGGGATGCTCCGCTCGGCTCACGCGGCGAGGCCGTACGCGTGTGCTCGCCCCCGCGCACGCGGGGATGCTCCCGCGGTAGAGGACCAGACGGCGCGGTGAGTCGACTCGCCCCCGCGCACGCGGGGATGCTCCTGCGTGCAGGACGTTTCTCATCTGCCCATCCTCCTCGCCCCCGCGCACGCGGGGATGCTCCCCGAGACTCGTGCCGGCGCTTTCCGCATCGGCTCTCGCCCCCGCGCACGCGGGGATGCTCCGGCATCCAACTTCCTCTCTAGGTCCTTCACTTTCTCGCCCCCGCGCACGCGGGGATGCTCCCCCACACTGGCCCACGCGAGCCGACACGGGCCGCTCGCCCCCGCGCACGCGGGGATGCTTCCTTGTCACGCTCTCCATGGGCTCCCCCCCGCGCCTCGCCCCCGCGCACGCGGGGATGCTCCCACCTTGCTCGGGCTCGCGATGCCGAGGGCCTGCTCGCCCCCGCGCATGCGGGGATGCTCCAGGCATCCCGTGCGTCGTTACCCCCGCTCGATCCTCGCCCCCGCGCATGCGGGGATGCTCCCGTGACCACATGGAGGTGCGCGCACGTGAGCTGCTCGCCCCCGCGCACGCGGGGATGCTCCTGGATGGAGAGCTACGCGGCGGCCCGCGCCTACCTCGCCCCCGCGCACGCGGGGATGTTCCAGCCCCTGCGCCGACACACCCGTGTACTCGCGCCTCGCCCCCGCGCACGCGGGGATGTTCCCCATCATGGTGTCCGACGTGACGTACCCGCGCGCTCGCCCCCGCGCACGCGGGGATGTTCCGCGAACACCGCGCCCGCGATAGCCAGCGCGGGGCTCGCCCCCGCGCACGCGGGGATGTTCCGGAGCGGTGTGACTCTCGCGGTCGTTCTGTACGCTCGCCCCCGCGCACGCGGGGATGTTCCGCGCCACGGGCCGGGCCGGTCGAGGCGCGGTGACTCGCCCCCGCGCACGCAGGGATGTTCCGGAGCTGCGCCGGGCTGAGAGCCTGTTTGCTCCCTCGCCCCCGCGCACGCGGGGATGCTCCGCTTGAGCTGGCCAGCCCGCTCGCGTCGACGCCCTCGCCCCCGCGTGCGCGGGGATGCTCCCGGTGGTGGATCTCCGATCCCGCGAACCCGGCGCTCGCCCCCCGCGTGCGCGGGGATGCTCCGATCGCCGCCCCGGCTTTGGAGTCCGACGCGCCCTCGCCCCTGCGCACGCGGGGATGCTCCGGTGCCGAGTGCGAGTTCGACATTGTCGGGGACCTTGCCCCTGCAAACGCGTGGGGCCGGTCAGTTGTGGCGGAGGATGAAGGCGGCTTCGGCGTCTCCCCAGCCCACGGAGCCCACGGCCCACAGCCGGGAGGAGCCGGGTACCCGGGTGATGCCGGTCCTGCCGATGTCGTCGGACTCCGGGTACTGCTGGTCGGCCCGCTCCCGCCGGAGCAGCGGGCCGTACGACGGGGTCCACTTCTGGCCGTCGAAGTGGAGGAAGAGCACCTGGCCCGAGTGGTCGGCGTCGATGCCGCTGATCCACACGTCGTCCGGCTTGGACGCCGTGACCCCGTCGAGTCTCCCCCGGGGGACCGGGACCTGGACCTGCTGCCAGGAGGCGCCGTCGAAGTGGAGGACGAGCGGGACCTCCGCCGCGCCGTCCGGGGGCGACACGCTGCCCACCGCCCACACGTCGGACGGTGTGACCATCCAGACCCTGCGCAGGACGCCCCCGGCGATCTCCGGTGTGCGGCCGCGCTGCCAGGACTGGATGTCCGGCCCCGACACGGCGGTGCCGTGCCAGACCATCGGCGTGCCCGGGGTCCCGGGCGGGGCGTCGGTGCCGACCGCCCACACGTGGCCGGGCTTGGCGGTGACCGCCGTGAAGTACCCGTCGGCGCGCAGGGCGTTGCGGAACCCCCGCCCCGTCCACTCCATGATCACCCCTTGCGAGGGGGTGCGGCCGACGAGCCAGGCGTGCTCCCCGGTGGTGGCGACGTCGGACAGGGAGTAGTCGTCGGCAACCCCGAACGGATGCCACCCGGTCCATCGGCCGCCGTCCCAGTGCGCGGCGTAGGCGCTCTCGGCGTTGCCGACGACCCACACGTCGTCGGGGCCGCCCGCGCTGACGCCGACCAGATGCCGGGCGTCAGAAGGGGAGACCGTCGTCTGGGTCCAGCGCGTGCCGTCCCAGTGCTGGAGGGCCGGGGAGCCCTCCCTGTCCTCCGCGCTGCCCTTGTATCCCACCGCCCAGGCGTCTCCCGGGCCGGTCGCCGCCACGTCGAGGAGCGCCGCGCTCCCTTCGAGCTTCGCGCCCTTGACGGGCTTCCACGCGGGGGAGACCACCGTCTCTCCCGTCGCGGCGGCGGCCGGGGAGGTGGACGGACGGCCCGGTGAGGACCCCGCCGCCGGGACGGTCGCCGACGGCGGCGTCCCCGTACGACCCCCGCCGCACGCCGTCACCAGAGCCAGGCAGGCGATCGCGATCGGCCACCGCCGCTTTTTCCCCATGGCACGGCATGCTCCCAGGAAGCGTCCCGGCCCCGCCACCGATCCGCCCCTGACGCGCCCGGGCTAGCCGATCCGCCGCGCGACGTCCTCGTACACGTTCAGGACAAGATCCCAGAAGCCGGACACGTCGAGCGAAGTGCCCACCAGGGCGTTGGGCGCGCGGCCGGCGAGGGCGAAGTCGGTCACGGTCATCCCCGAGGTGAACCGGCCCGCCGTCTCGACCTGGACCACCGCGGGCTCCAGTGTGACGAGCGCGGGGTCGATCAGGTACGCGATCGCGCAGGCGTCGTGGATCGCGGGGCCCTCGTCGGCCGTGACCATGCCGTAGAACTCCACGCACGGCACGAGCAGGTCGGCGCCGAGCCGGCCCATGGCCCGCATGCGGTCGACCACCTTCCCGACGGCGAGGGCCTGGCGGCTGACGTCCAGGCCGAGCATCGTCACCGTCCAGCCCGCGCCGAACGCGATGGCGGCGGCCTCGGGGTCGGCGGCGATGTTGAACTCGGCGGCGGGGGAGAAGTTACCCCGGGTGTACGAGCCGCCGAGGATCGCGAACTCGCGCGCCCATTCGGCGATCCTCGGCTCCTTGAGCAGGGCGAGGGCCACGTTGGTGAGCGGGCCGATCGCGACCAGGGTGATCTCGCCGGGAGCGTCCTTGAGCGTCTCGATGATGAAGTCGGCGGCGTGCCCCTCGCGCACCGGGAGCGTGGCCTCGGGCAGCCGGGCCTCGCCGAGGCCGAGCGGGCCGTGGACCTCCGCCGCGTCCACCCGGGCGCGCAGCAGGGCGCCCGCGCTGCCGGCCGTCACCGGGACGCCGGGGAAGCCGAGGAACTCCCGCAGCCTCAGCGCGTTGCCGGTGGTCTGGCCGAGGTCGACATTGCCGCCGACCGTGGTGATGCCCACGATCGAGAGGGCCGGGCTGCCGTGCGCCAGCGTGATGGCGAGCGCGTCGTCGATGCCGGGGTCGCAGTCGATGATGATCTTCTTGGGCGGCACCCACCCAGCTTGGATGACGGCACGACATACCGGCAAGTCGGGAATATCGGTCGCGGTCGCTGGGTTGCCCGGACCATGGAGCCGACCAAGCGTGGCCGGGTGAGGGTTGAGCCCACCGCCAAGCGTGTCCGCGCGTACATCGGAGGACGGCCGGTGGCCGACACCTCCAGCGCGCTGCTGGTGTGGGAGATCCCCTACTACCCGACGTACTACTTCCCGACGGACGACGTCGACATGGAACGCCTCACGGCGACGGGGCGGACCGACCACTCGCCGAGCCGGGGCGACGGCGAGATCCACGACATCGAGGGCCGATCCGGCGCCGCCACCGTCTACGGCGACTCGCCCATCGACGAGCTCAAGGGCAGGGTGCGGTTCGACTGGGCCGCCATGGACGCCTGGTTCGAGGAGGACGAGGAGGTCTACGTCCACGCCCGCGACCCGTACACCCGGGTCGACATCCTGGCGAGCCAGCGGCACGTGCGCGTCGAGGTGGACGGTGTGACCGTCGCGGACTCGCGCGGCGCGCGCGTCCTGTTCGAGACAGGGCTGCCGCCGAGGTACTACCTCCCGAAGACCGATGTCCGCTTCGACCTGCTGGAACACACCGACACGGTCACGCACTGCCCGTACAAGGGCCAGGCGGAGTACTGGTCGTTGGGCGGAAACAAGGACATCGTCTGGTCCTACCGGACGCCTCTCCCGGAGTCGCAGAAGATCGCGGGTCTGGTGGCCTTCTACGACGAGAAGGTCGACACCTACCTCGACGGTGTCCTCCAGGACCGCCCGGTCTCCCATTTCTAGGCCTTCGCACGCGTACGGCTCGCGCGTCATGCCCTGCGCGAGCCGTACGGGAAACCGCGTCGGAGGATCGGAGGAGAGGTCAGCGCCGGATCACGTGCAGGACGCTGGCGATGCGCTCAGCCGCCGTGACGATGTCGGAGGCGTGGCCGATGCGGCCGGCCCACGACAGCCAGAACCACCACTCGCCGTCGGCGGCGTTGGCGGCGAGCACGTCCTCGGTGACGGCCGGGGCCATCGGATTGATCACACGGAGGCGCGGATAGAGTCCGGTGCGCGCCGTGAGGCGCACCTGGAAGGCGTGGGCCTCCAACTGCGCGGCGAGTCGCTCCAGGTGGTCGATGGCCTCGGCCGACTGGATGCTTGGTTCTGCCGTCTTCATAGTGGTCTCCAGCGGGGACAAGGTGGGACCGGTTGGGGACCAGACTGAACCCGCGAGCTCCTACCGGCAATCAGAGCAAATCCACTGATATGTGGAATACCGTCGGTTGGGCGCCAGGTTTACGTGGAAACCACGCGGATGCCCAGGCATCAGTCCCATAACGCTGTAGGTCTTTAGGTGCCGACTGGTTAACATCTGGGAAACATCCGTAAGGCGGAACACTCCAGTGGCGGAGGGCGGACATGGCCCGTGGAGAGCATTCCCCAGCTTGCGCGCGGCGCTGGAGGGAGCAGGCCGTGGCCCGGCAGTGGAGCCCATGGCAGACGGCTCAGGCCATCAACAGCTGCTGCGGTGTGAGCCTTCTCAAGGCCCACCGCCTCGCACGCGGGTGGTCGGCGCGCCAGGCGATCGAGGAGCTGGAGCGGCTGTGCGAGACGCACTCCCTCGGGCTGCCCCGCGCCAGCATCGACCTGCTGAACGCCTGGGAGAACAACCGGGCGCGTCCCCGGCCGCAGACGATCGACCAGATCGCCCGGCTCTACTCCGCCAACGCCGTGCGCCTTGGCCTGGCGGCCGACTACTGCGACGACGGTGACAGCCCGAACGTCGTGGTCGTCACCCCGGCCCACGCCGTCCCCGCCGAGGACGCCGCCCCGCACTCCCGCGTCCCCACGCTGGACGCCGACGACGAGGCCGAGCGCCGCGCGCTGTTCCACCACGCCCTGCTGAGCTCGGGCCTCCCCCTCAACGGCCGCCTGCTGGCCGAGGTCGAGCGCACCCGCCAGGACATGGACCGCACGCTGGCCACCGGCACGATCAGCGAGGACCAGCTCGACCGGCTCGACGAGCAGGTACTGCGCTACCGCCGCGAGTACATCAAGAGCGCCCCGCTGCCGATGCTCTACCGGCTGATGCTGGAGATCGCCGACGTGCGCAGGCTCGTGTCGTCCCGGCAGCCCGCCGTCACCCAGCGCCGCCTGCTGAACGCCACGACCATGCTCGCCCTGCTCTCGGCCGACGCGCTGATGAAGCTCGGCGACACCCGCCAGGCCCACGCCTGGTACGGCACCGCGCGGGCGGCCTCCGACGACATGGGAGAGGTCCGGCTGCGCGCCCTCGTACGGGCGCAGGAGGCCATGCTGCCGTACTACTACGGCGACCTCACCGAGACCGTACGGCTGGCGCGCGAGGCCCGGATGCTGGCCGGGAGCGCTCCAAGTTCGCCCGCGGCGCTCGGCGCGGCGGCCGAGGCGCGGGCCCTGGCGCGCATGGGCGAGCACCAGGCCGCCCGCGTCGCGCTGGCCGAGGCCGAGCGCATCTTCTCCCGCATGCCCCGCGAGGGTGCCGACCACCTGGCCTTCCGCTTCTCCGAGAGGCGGCTGCAGTTCTACCGCATGGGCACGCTCATCGAGCTGGGTGAGGCCGAGCAGGTGCAGGAGTGGATCTCCAGGCCCTCCAGCCCCTACACGATCGACCCGGCGCTCGTCCTGCTCGACCAGGCGGCGCACGTCGCCAGGGACGGCGGGTACGAGGAGGCCTGCCGGCTGGCCGAGCAGGCCCTCACGCAGGTGCCGCCGGAGCACCGCACCTCGATCGTGGTCACCCGTGCCCGTGCCCTGCTGTCCATCGTGCCGCGCGGGGAGCGGCGCACGCCCGCCGCGCGACATTTACACGACCTGCTGGCGGAGGCGGGCCCGCAGCTCGCGCTGGAACGTCCATGAGCATGCTGGCGGACGAGGCCGCCGCGATCCTCGTGGAGGTGTGCGAGAGCGTCGGCCTCGACGCCCGGTCCCGCCGCGTCGACCGCCACCAGCGCGGGCGGCTCCCCGTCACCCACCCCGACCCCGACTCCCAC
>NZ_JBEZFH010000300.1:0-6759 GCF_040649355.1 Sphaerisporangium sp. NPDC049002
CGTGGCCGTCCAGGTCACCGACGAGGCCGGGGCCCGCACCGGGCTGGCCAAGCTCAACGCGGGCGGCGAGCTGAAGGGCCTGGCGTTCAGGGAGGCGGCGAATCTGTGACTACTTGACGTAGACGTTCGTCGGCGACTGCTCGCCGTCGAGCGCGCTGAACTCCACGCCGCCGAGGCCGGAGCCGTACAGACCGAAGTAGGTCTGGTAGTACTCGGGCACGATGGCGGCCTGCTCCATGATCTTCCTGTCGAGCGCGGCCCAGGCCTTGCCCGCCTCGGCCGCGTCGGTGATGGCGTTCGCGGCGTCGATCCCCTCGTTGATCTCAGGGACGTTGAGGTGGCTGTAGTTCGAGGCGTTGTCGGCGATCAGACGGCCGTCGAACAGCGGCTGGATCGCGGTAGAACCGGTCGGCCAGTCGGCCGCCCAGCCGCCCCAGTAGATGTCGAACTTGTTGTCCTTCGGGCCGATGGCGTCGTAGAAGGTCGCCGGGTTGAGCGGCTTGGCCACGACGTTGAAGCCGGCCTTGGTCAGCGCGTCCTTGATGGCGACGGTGATCTTCTCCTGCGTCGGCGTCTGGTTGTAGGCGTAGACGACCGTCGGGTTCGGCTCACCGGCCTCCTTCAGCAGCGCCTTGGCGGCCTCGGGGTCGCCGGTCGGCTTGGCCAGCGTGCCGTACAGGTCGAAGGCCTCGTAGCCGAGGACCGTCGGGCTCATCACCGTGGTGGCGATCTTGCCGGTGTTGACCTCACCGCCCGAGATCAGCTGAAGCTGCTTGGCCGGCCAGGCCTTGATGATCGCCTGGCGGACCTTCACGTTCGTGATCCGCTTGGTGTTGATGTTGTAGAAGGTGGTGAAAGGCGTCAGACCCTGGATCGAGCGCTTCATGGCTTCGGCGTTGTCCAGCACCTCCTGCACCCGCTCGGCCGCGATGGCGTTGTGGAACGTCATCGCGGTCTTGTCCGGCCCGGAGTCCGCGAGGAAGCGCTCGGTGGAGTTCTGCGACTGGACGCCGAACTCCATGTGCCACTTGTCGGGGTAGGCGTTGCGGATCGGGTCGGTCTTCGGGTCCCAGTTCGGGTTGCGCACGAGGTCCAGGGACTTGTCGGTCACATGGCTCTCGATCTGGTACGGCCCGGAGGAGAAGGGCTTCTTGTCGTACTTCTCCTTGGTGTCCTGCGCCTTGGGCACCACTCCGTAGCCGGTCATGGCGACGGTGAAGTTGAAGTCGGGGTGCGCGGACTTCAGGTTGAAGACGACGGTCTTCTCGTCGGGCGTCTCGATCGCGTCCAGCGACTTGCCCTTGTACGGGCCCTCGTACGCCTTGCGGTAGTCGCCGTCGACCAGCCACTGCTGGACGTAGGTCGGGCCCTCGGTGATGAACGGCGCGTACAGGCGCTCCACGCTGTACTTGATGTCAGCCGAGGTGATCGGCGTGCCGTCCTGCCACTTCAGGCCGTCCTTGAGCGTGAACTTCCACGTCTTGCCGCCGTCGGTCGTGGTGCCGGTGTCGGTGGCGAGGTCGCCGACCAGCTTGATGCCGTCGGCGCCGGTGCGGTAGCCGGTCAGCTGCCGGGTGAACAGCTTGGAGACCGTGGCGTTGTAGTTCAGGTAAACGCGGCCCGGGTCGAGGTGCGAGAAGTCGTCACGGTCGATCATGTTGACCGTGCCGCCCGACTTGGCGCCCTCGACCGCGGTGGCCGGCCCCTGCGAGTCCGTGGCCGTGCCGACGACGATGGTGCTGACGGCCGCCTGCGTCGCGGTCGGCGAAGCGGCGGCGCCACCCGACGCGACGGGACCGCCGCCACCGCCCTTGGCGCAACCGGCCAGCGCGAGGGCCCCGGCGGTGAGGATCACCACCGCGGTGGTGGCCCTCCTGGGTGCGAATGTCATATCGACCTTCCTGATCATGTGCTTGCTGTCCTGGTCAGCAGGTCAGCGGGTGGACGGCTATCGCCGGGTCTTGGGGTCGAAGGCGTCCCTCAGGGAGTCTCCGAGCAGGTTGAAGGCGACGACGAAGATCACCATGGACACACCGGGGAAGACCAGGTAGGTGATGTCCTGGTGGTAGACGTTCGAGCCGACCAGGAACATGCGCCCCCAGTCTGGGGTCGGCTCGGTCATGCCGACGCCGAGGAACCCGAGCCCGGCCTCCGCGCCGACGTATAGCGGCAGCGCGAGCGTGGACTGGATGATGATGGGTGTCCAGAGGTTGGGCAGCAGCTCCTTGAAGATGATCCGGAACGGCGAGGCCCCGGTCACCCTGGCCGCCTCGATGAACTCGCGCTCGCGCAGGGAGAGTACCTGCGAGCGGAGAAGGCGGGAGATGGTCGCCCAGCCGAGCACGGTGAGCACCACGCAGATGGAGGCGTAACGCAGCCAGATCGGCGTTTCCTCCTCCGGCGTGACGAACGCCGCCTCGACGACCGGCAGGAACACGATGAGGAACAGCTGGGACGGGAAGGCCAGCAGTGTGTCGATGATCCGGCCGATCACGTAGTCGGTCTTGCCTCCGACGTAGCCCGACCAGATGCCCATCACGACGCCGATGATCGTCGTGACGACCGTGACGACGATCGCGATGGACAGCGACGTGCGGATGCCGTAGACGAGCTGCATGAACACGTCGCGGCCCAGGCCCGGCTCAAGGCCGAACCAGAAGTCGCCGCTGACGCCTCCGTTGGGGGCGATCGGGTAGCCGTAGTCGTTGAGCAGTCCCGGCGCGTTCTGGCCGTAGGTGGTGTACGGGTCCTTGCCGTACAGCCACGAGATCACCGGTGCGAGGATCGCGACCAGGAAGAAGAAGGCCACGATCGCGGCTGACACCACCCCGGTGCGGTCACGGCGAAATCGCCGCCACATGAGCTGAGCGGGGGAGCGGCCCACGAGGGGGGAGCCGTCCGCGCCGGCCGTCGCGGCAGGGACGGCGTCGACGGGGTCGGAACCAGCCTCGGTCGCGGCCTGTGAGGGGAGAGTCATTGTGCGGGTGCCACCAGAGATCGATCGCAGTAAATCGTGACTTGAGGGAACCTTGGCAATTTATTACCCGCGGGTCAATGTCCGCGACTCATCCTTTACACGATTTCGCCGTTCGTTGTGGAAAGTCAATCAGGTTGTGTCCCTGAACCCATTGACCTGCGCCGATGTCGTGGGACAGACTACCGAATGCTCGCATTTTGAATTGTCACGATTCTGTGACACAAGCATGACATCGCCATGACGGAATCGCCCGATTACCCGCCAACCACGCAAATGGGTGCGGATGTGGGTGCCGAGTGGTAATGCCCCACTTGCGAAGTTCCCCGGAGATGGCGCGATGGACCATGGCGCTCGCTCCGGCCGTGAGCGCTCCGGCCGTGTCTGGCACCCGGGGCGCCCCACCCCTCCGCGCGTGTCGCTCGACCCCTCTGCGCACGTCGTTCGACGCGCCGCCGCCCGGCTGGGGTCACCCCACCTAGCAAGCGCTTGGTTAAAGTAGGGGGTAATGAGGGTTACGTCCCCTTTGCTGGACATGGCACACTGATAGGCAGAGCAGCGTGCTCCGGGGTCGGTGAAATTCCGAACCGGCGGTGACAGTCCGCGACCCGGCCGAGTCCATCGGCCGGTGGATCCGGTGGAATTCCGGGACCGACGGTTAAAGTCCGGATGGGAGGAAGCGCGCGAGCGTTCGGCGACCCGTCGCCGAACGCCTCCGTGGTGCGTTGTGCCGCACCCGATCACCCCGGGGCCCGCCGTGGCAGCAAAGCTACTGGCGAGTAGGAGGGGCCGGGTGGGCGACCGGACGTCATCATGTGCCGCGCGATCGCACGCGCCGCACCCTCTCCTGCCATCCGTGGCCCTCTCGCGCGCGCCTGCCGCCGTCCTCGCCTCTTCCACGGGTTCCCTTGGTTCCCCTTGCCCCACGGAAGACGCGCGGGTCCTCATGGGTTGCTTCCTCACGCAGGATCCGATCGGCCCGAGCCTCCGGCTCCCCGCACGGCCGCATCGCATAAGGAGCGTTGATGTTCACTGGAATCGTTGAGGAGCTCGGTGAGCTCGCGGGGGTCGAGGTGCTGCCCGACGCGGCGCGCTTCACGATCCGCGGCGAGATCGTCGCCCCCGGCGCCCGTCACGGCGAGTCGATCGCGGTCGACGGGGTCTGCCTGACCGTCGCCGGCGCCGATGGCGACACCTTCACCGCCGACGTGATGAAGGAGACCCTCGACCGCAGCTCTCTCGGGTCCCTCACCCCCGGCACGCGGGTCAACCTCGAACGGGCGGTGCGCGCCGACCAGCGGCTCGGCGGCCACATCGTGCAAGGCCACGTCGACGGCACCGGCGAGGTGCTGTCCCGCGAGCCCGCCGAGCACTGGGAGGTCGTGCGCGTCTCGCTGCCGCCCGGCCTCGGCCGGTACGTGGTCGAGAAGGGGTCGATCGCCGTCGACGGCATCAGCCTGACCGTGGTGAGCGTCGGTGACGCCGAGTTCGCCGTGAGCCTCATCCCCACCACGCTCCAGCTCACCACGCTCGGCATCAAGCGGCCGGGCGATCCGGTGAACCTGGAGGTCGACGTGATCGCCAAGTACGTCGAGAAGCTCGTCGGCGCGCACGTCCCGGGAGCCGCGTCGTGAACTGGACAGAAGCGGGCTTCAGCCTGGCCGGCCAGCACCTGCTCTGGATCGACCTGGCCGGCAACGTCTGCGCGCTCGCGACCGTGTGGCTGGCGATGAGGCGCACCATCTGGACCTGGCCGGTGCAGCTCGTCGGATCGGTGCTGCTGTTCGCCGCCTCCATCGAGGCGCACATCACCGGCAACGCGCTGAAGCAGGCGATGTTCGGCGTGCTCGCCCTCTACGGCTGGGTCCGCTGGGCGCGGGGCACCAAGGAGGGCCAGACGCTGCCCGTACGGCCGGGGAGCACCCGCGAGCGGGTGACGCTGATCGCGGTCATGGTGGTGGCCACCGCGCTGGTCGCCCTCTTCTTCACCGTGACCGGATGGTCGTGGGCCCCGGTCCCGGACGCCTACATCTTCGTCGGCAGCGCCATCGCCACCTACGCCCAGGGCCGGGCGCTGATCGACTTCTGGTGGATCTGGATCGCGGTGGACCTGGTCGGCGTCCCCCTGGCGTTCAGCTCCGGCCTCGTCGTCTCCGGCGTGGTGTACGGCGTCTTCTTCGTCATGGTTCTGCTCGGGATCCGCGAATGGAGGCGGCAGTACAGCCGCCGGCTGGAGGTAGTGACCGCATGAGCGACATCACGCTCGACCCGATCGAGCGCGCGATCAGGGACATCCGCGAGGGCCGTCCCGTCGTCGTCGTGGACGACGAGAACCGCGAGAACGAGGGCGACATCATCTTCGCCGCCTCCAAGGCCACCCCCGAGCTGCTCGCCTTCACCATCCGCTACACCAGCGGCGTGATCTGCGTCCCCATGCTCGGCGAGGACCTCGACCGGCTGGGCCTGCCCCTGATGGTCCACCAGAACCGCGAGCGGCTCCGCACGGCGTACACGATCAGCGTGGACGCCCGCGACGGCGTGACCACCGGCATCTCCGCCGCCGACAGGGCCAAGACCATCCGCACCCTCGCCGACTCGGCCACCGAGCCCTTCGACCTGGTACGTCCCGGCCACATCTTCCCCCTGCGTTACCACAACGGCGGGGTGCTCGCCCGCCGCGGCCACACCGAGGCGGCGGTCGACCTCGCCCGGCTCGCCGGGCTCACCCCCGCCGGCGTGCTCGCGGAGATCGTCAACGACGACGGCACGATGGCGCGGCTGCCGGAGCTGCGCGAGTTCGCCGACGAGCACGACCTCGCGCTCGTCTCCATCGAGCAGCTCGCGGAGTACCGCCGCCGCACCGAGCGCGTGGTCGTCCGGGTCGCGGTCACCGAGATCCCGAACCGGTACGGCCTGTGGCGCGCGTACGGCTTCTCCAGCGGCATCGACGGCGGCGAGCACATGGCCCTGGTCTACGGGGACCTCGGCGACGGCGAGAACATCCTCGTCCGCGCGCACTCGGAGTGCCTGACCGGGGACGTCCTCGGCTCGCTGCGGTGCGACTGCGGGGTGCAGCTCGACCACGCCATGCGCGCGGTCGCGGCCGAGGGCAGGGGCGTCATCGTCTACCTGCGCGGCCACGAGGGGCGCGGCATCGGGCTGCTGGCCAAGCTCAAGGCTTACAGTCTCCAGGACAACGGCAGCGACACCGTGGACGCCAACCTGGAGCTCGGCCTTCCCGTGGACGCCCGCGAGTTCTCCAACGCCGGCCAGATGCTGGCCGACCTCGGGGTCAAGTCGGTGCGGGTGCTGACCAACAACCCCGCGAAGCTGCGCGGCCTCGACGGCTACGGCATCAAGGTGATCGGCCGCGAGCCCATGCCGGTGGCCGCCAACGAGTACAACATCAAGTACCTCACGGCCAAGCGCGACAGGCTCGGCCACCAGATCGAAGGAGTGCGATGAGCGGGGTCGAGCGGGACCTGGACGCGCCGGCGCGCGGGGAGAGCCGATGAGCGGCGCGGGACGGCCGCAGGCCGCCCCCGTCGCCGCCGAGGGCCTCACCGTGGGCATCGTGGCCGCCCGGTGGCACGAGCGGATCACCGACCAGCTCGTCGCCCGCGCCGAGCAGGCCGCCGGGGAGTGCGGCGCGGCCTGTGTCACGGTGCGGGTGGCGGGCTCGCTGGAGAGCTGCTCCCGCAGTTGTGCGTCGGTACGCGCCGACAAGGCGACGAGCCGTGCGCCGGGCGCGTCCCGCTCGTCGCGGTGCGCCGGGCTCGACGGGG
>NZ_JBEZFH010000301.1:0-6704 GCF_040649355.1 Sphaerisporangium sp. NPDC049002
AAGCTACGAGGCCGGACTCCACCTCCGAGGCTCGATCATGTGGCTGAAGCTCCTCACCTCAACCACATGATCCGAACTCCAAACAGCTCCTAGCGGACGAGTCGGTTCTCGTAAGGCTCCACAAGTTCTTCTTTAGGCCCCATCGCTAGACATGTCCCTCGTATGCCGTCTTTCGGTCTCGGGGGGTCTCGTGGTGAGGCAACGATTGGTCAGCGTCATGTGCGTGCTGGGGATGCTGGCAGGTCTGGTCACAGCCCCACCGCGGGTCGCCGTGGCGGCCACGCAACGGGATGCGGAGACCGCCGCGCTCCTTACCGCGGTCGAGCGCTTCGCCGCCGTCAGCAAGGGCATGGCCACGCTTGGTCCGATGGGGGAGCAGCTGCCTCTCGTCGGCCTGGTGCCCGGCGGTGCGGACGGCCTGGGCATGGGCGACCTGTTCGACGTGGCGGTGTACGACAAGATCAAGGGTCTCGCCAGCCTGTCCGACCTTCAGGACGAGTATCCGCTCCCGGGCCCGCGTACCGGTCGGCTGCTGGCGAAGGCGAGCACCGTGGGCGCGGTCAGGCGCCTGGACCTGACGCTGGAGGTCACCCGTACGGTCGCCAACAGGCCGCTCTCCGTCAGCAGCACCCAGCCCAGGGTCTCGCTGGCGACCTCCGGGGGAGTGGACGTCACGCTCAAGCTTGTCGCGAAGCTCCCCTTCGCCTACGACCCCGCCACCGGGTCCGCGTGGCTGGGCAAGGACGCCGTGCTGACGGTGCAGGCGGACGGACGGCTGGTGGCGGGAGCCAAGCCCTCGGCCGCCTTCGGCATCCTCGGCGTCGACCTGTCAGCCGGGTCGTCACTCTCCTTCACCTCCACGATCACCTCCGCCGCCTCCGACCCGGACGGCGACGGCAGGCTGGACCTGCGCGAGCTGGGAGCGGAGGGCGCGGCGGCCGGACTGTTCACCTTCTCCCGGAAGGGCTCGGCCAACGCCAGGCTGGAGGTCAAGGCCCAGCCGTTCGCCGGCGCCCAAGTTGAGGGCGCCACCGCGACCATCGACGTGACCTGGCCGGACCTCGCGACGGGCGGGCCGCAGGTGAGCGTTAGCCAGCCCGACCTGGACCGGCTCGGTCGCTTCCAGACACTCACGCCGAAAGACCTGCTCGACGGACTGGCGCATCTGTCCGGTGCGATCACCGCCGTACAGCGGGCCCGCTGGGCAGACCAGGGCAACCTGGACCTACCGTTCATGCGGGGTTCCCTGGCCGACGCGGTGCACATCTCAGAAGCCATCGACAAGTTCGTCGCCGACAGCGTCGACCGGAACACCGGCCAGCCCACCTTCACCTCGATCCAGGACCTGTTCGCCGCGCTCGGCAGGGCGCGCGCCCTGCCCGGTGGCGCGATCATCAAGGTCGTCGGCGCGGGTTACGATGACGCCACCAAGAAGATCGCCTTCACGCTCGTCGTCGACCGCTCGGTCAACCCCATCCCCGAGCCGCTCAACCCGGCCGGACAGGTCAGCAGCGGTGCGGGCACCGGTGTCACCTACACGGCCAAGACGCTCAGGCACAGCGGCCAGAAGTGGACGCCGGGCGAGTTCGCCGGCCGTATGGTCACCGCGGGCGCGTCGACCGGCATGGTGGTGGACAACACCGCCGACACCGTCACCCTCGCCGAAGACGGGTGGCGCGCAGGAGTGCCGGCGGCCGGGGCGCCGTACCGGATCGCCGCCGCCGACCCGATGATCGGCCAGGTGTCCTTCGGCGACACCTTCAAGGCCCGCGCGGGCCTCGACCAGGCGAACGCGGCCACCTCGGTCGCCGGGGTCATGCGCGGCTACCACGCCACCGCCACGGTCGTGCTCGACCTCAGCGACCCCGCTACCGGGCAGGCGTGCGCCACCCGGCCGGACGGCCAGCAGAAGGCGTGCCCCTACCGGCACACCAATCCGGATGGCAGCTCGACCGTGGTCGCCGAGCTGCCCCGGGCCGCTGACCGGATCATGCTGCGTACCGGTGGCGACCTGTTCGGCGCGAGTCTGTCGATCACGAGCCCGATCAACCTCAACGCCGTCGTCGGCTACCTGGGCGTGCAGCTCACCGGAGACCTCTCCATGACCAGCACAGGCTACGGCGACATGGTGAAGGTCACGCTCAAGGACGTCGGGGACGTACCGCTGACGCGGCTGTTCGAGCGTCTGGCCAGCGATCCCGCCCAGATCCTCACCTCTCAGGTGGATGCCACCGCCCGGGCCAGGGTGAACGTGGGCGTGCCCGGGATCGCGGACTTCTTCGGCGGCAGGGTCACCGGCGACGTGGAGATGCCGGACATCGGAAAGCCGGGCACGCTGGTCTTCCGCGGCTTCGACCAGATCGGCAAGGTCAAGGGCTTCGCCTTCGACCCCGACAACCCGCGGGCGCTGTTCGGCACGCTGCTCAAATCGCTCGGCGCGCTGGCCACGTACCTGGACCAGGTCAAGGGCAGCGGGCCGGTCGGCGAAGCGATGACCACGAAGCTGCCGCTCCTCGGCCGCTCGGTCTCCGACCTGGTCGCCGCCGAGGAGATGGGCTCGGGCCCCGGTGTCGTCTACGGCGACGGCGCCTGCGGGAGCGAGAACGGTTTCGTCACCGACCCCTCGCGCACGTTCACCCCGTCGTACCTCGGCCGCGGCGTGATCATCGGCACCCGCCTGATGGTCGTCAGGGCCGTGTGCGGCGAGCACACAATGGCGTTCACCGCGAAGTTCGGCCAGGCCCTTCCCGAGCCGGGCGCCGCCTACGCGCTCCGCTCGCCGCTCAGGGACGCGATCGACCGGCTGACCGCGGCCCCACCGGACACCGTGCAGGCGCTGGTGGCCGAGCTGAACAGGTCGCTGGGCGGTCAGGTCCGCGTCGCCTACGAGGACGGCGGGCTGCGGCTCTCGCTGGCGTACGACAAGAAGGCGGCGTTGAAGGAGCCGTTGCGCTTCTCCTTCGGAGAGCGCAGCCTGGTCGCCGCCTCCGGCTCGGGCACCCTCGACGCCGCCGTCAACGGCCAGGTACGGCTGGGCCTGCGCATGGCCCTCAAGCGCGACTTCGATCTCGCCCGCGACCTGCTCGTCGAGACCGACTCCAGCCTCGACCTGGAGACGAGCGCGCGGCTCGACGGCACCATCAAGGCGAACATCGGCCCGCTGCCCGTCTCCGTCGGTAAGGCCGGCGACGACCCGATGCAGGCCAGGCTCGCGTACGGCGTGAGCCTCCGCTACGACGGCGAGGACGGCGAGTCGCAGGAGGCCGTACCTCCGGCCGACTTCTTCGCCGGGCTCGGCGTGTCGCTCAACGAGACGAGCGAGTCGGTCACCTGCGACCGCGACCCCCTGCGCGACGAGACCGACCTGGCGTTGTGCGCTGTGCTGCCCGCCTACCTCAACGGCCGCCCGATCACCGAGGACGGCAAGCACGCGCTCATCCTGCGACTGCCCAGGGTCGCTCCGCTGGCCGAGATGTTCGATCTGACCACGAAGCTGCCCGGCGACATCGACCGGCTGGAGCTGCCCGCCTTCGACTTCTCCACGCTGCCCGCGGGGCTGGAGCTGGACTGGACCAACCTGGGCGACGGCATCGACCGTTACCTGACCGCGCTGGAGACCGGCATGCGCACCGCCTCCTACGGCGGCAAGTTGCCCCTGGTCGGCCACGACCTGCAGCAGGGTGCGGACTTCGTCGGCGCCAAGCGCCAGGAGATCAAGGTGGCGGTCGCCAAGCTGCCGAACGGCGGCCGGGTGCCCACCGGCAAGAACTTGCGCGACTGGTACAACGCCGAGCTGGCCCCCAAGGTCGGCCCCGGTGTGCAACCGCTGATCACCTGCGTGCAGGTGCCGGAGCCCAGCGACCCCACCGCCTGTGACGCCGCGAAGGGCACCGAGCTGACCGGCATCAAATTCACGATCGACATCGGCAAGGGCGTCGTCGACCCCCAGCAGGGCTGCGTCGAAAGCTGCGTGGGCCTGGAACGGCAGCTGGACATCGGGATCCCCGGCCTCGCGTTGCGCCAGGGCTCGGGCAAGGGCGTACGGGCCGAGGCCGGCTGGTCGGTCAAGGCCACGGTGGGCCTGGACCGGACCAGCGGCTTCTACATCGACGCCACTTCCGACAACCGGCCGCGGGCCAACCTCGGCGTGAACGTGTCGCTACCGGAGGAGATCAACGCCAAGCTGGCCATCCTCGACGTCACCCTGAAGAACCGCACACCGAAGTCTCCCGACTTGTTCGCGGGCACGTTCACCGTCGGGCTCAAGCCGGTCGGCCGGATCGGGCTCCAGCAGCTCGCCGACGCCGGGGACCTGGTGGAGACCTCGCTGCACGCCAACGCCGCCATCGACTGGCGCTTCACCGTGACGCCCGGTTCCCCGATGTTCCCGGGGCTGTTCGGCGACTTCCACCTGGCCTGGGACCTCACCAAGGCCGGCGGCCCTGACCCCGACGACCTGTCCATCGCCTTCACGAACGTGAACCTGGAGGCCGGCGACTTCTTCCGCACCGTCCTTGGTCCGGTGGTGACGCAGGTCAAGCGGGTCACCGACCCCGTGCGCCCGGTGATCGACCAGCTCTACGCGCCCATCCCGGTGCTCTCGGATCTGAGCCGGTCCGCGGGCGGCGGCGACGTGAACCTGATGACGATCGCCAAGAAGTTCAACACGCTGGGCGGAAACAGTACGACGCAGTTCATCGAGCGGGTGGTCGAGATCACCAAGGTGGTCTCCGCCCTGCCCGACTGCCGCGGCGAGCTGCACATCCCCATCGGTGGCTTCTCCGTGGCCGGCGACAAGGCGCTCACCACGCAGAACTCGCCGGACGTGGCCGACTCGCTGATCACGGACATGGCTCCCGCGACGGAGGACCTGTTCGCGGCGCTCGACCAGGGCGCCAGGACGTGTGACAAGGGCCATGCCGCGAAGGCCGCGCAGGAGCAGGGGCCCATGCAGCAGTCGGCGAAGGCGGGCTTCAGCTTCCCCGTGCTCGGCAATGCCGGCCGGTCGATCTTCAGCCTGCTCATGGGCAAGGACGTCGAGCTCGTCGAGTTCGACTCCGGCCCGCTGCGCCTGGGCTTCACCTACAGCCAGTCCTTCGGCCCGGTGTACGCGCCGCCCCCCATCATGGTGGTCATCTCCGGCACGGCCGGGGTCGAGGCGCGGATCAAGGCGGGCTTCGACACGTATGGCATCCGCAAGGCGATCGAGCAGGGCCAGGTCGATCTCCAGGTCCTCGACAGCCTGTACCTGAAGACCACCGACGAGCGAGGCCGCCCACTACCGGCGATCACCCTGTCCGGCCGTCTGGAGGCCGGAGCGGCGGTGGACCTGTTGCTCATCAAGGGGGGCGTGAGCGGAGGAATCTCCCTGGGCATCTCGATGACCTGGGCCGATCCGACCAACGACGGCAAGTTCAGGTTCTACGAGTTCGCCGGGGTCCTGCTGCGTAACCCGATGTGCCTGTTCGTGATGGACGGCAAGCTCAGGGTCTATCTCAAGGCATGGGTGGAGCTCGGGGTCTCCATCTTCAAGAAGCGTTACGACTGGACGATCGTCGAGGCCACGCTGCTCGACTTCTCGGTCCGGCCGAAGTGCGATGAGGCCCCGCCCAAGCTCGCCACCGAAAGCGGCAGCGCGCTGGTGCTGCACGTCGGCGCGATGCGCGGGGCCAGGGGCGGCAGCAGCGCCAAGCCGAGCGACGCCGCCGAACAGTGGACGGTCAGCCAGCTCCCCGGCGACGAGGGGTTCGTGGTGAGCGCGCTCGGCGTCCGCGAGGAGCACCGTGCGGCGGGCATGGACCGGGTGCTGGCCGACGGCCGCGCCGCCAAGGGCAGCATCCGGCTCGTCTTCCAGGGGTACGCCGACGACTCCGGCACGCCGTATCCGTTCGATCGGAAGATCGTCGCCTTCGGCGGCGACGGCGACGACCTGATCCTGGCCGGCGCAGGAAGCAACGTGGTGGACGGCGGTAAGGGCAACGACCAGATCACCAGCGCCGACCAGTACGACGAGCAGGGCACATCGGTCGCCATCGTGGCCGGCGGCCCCGGGAACGACTACCTGACCGTAGGCGGCGCGGGCGGCTGGGTATCCGGTGACGGCCACCTCAACCCCGGCAGCCGGAGGGTCGGCACGGTCGAGGTCGCCGACTGGAACGCCGAGGGCCTGCCCGGCGCGCCGGCGGACGGCCCGGACGACGGCGACGACCGGATCGCCGCCGGACTCGGCCGCAACCGGCTGTGGGGCAACGGCGGGAACGACACCATCGGCGTGGCCTCCGACAGCCCGCTGGCCGCCACCGACCCGTCGCCCCGCTTCCGCGCCCAGCCGAGCCTGCTGGTCGGCGGGCCCGGTGCCGACATCCTCACCGGCGGTTCCGCCGCCGACGAGATCTACACCGGACCGCAGGAGGAGTTCGGTCCCGACGCGCCGGGACCGGCCGACTCGGGGCCGAACTACGTCGACACCGGCGCGGGCGACGACAAGGTCTACGGCAGCCAGGCCGTCGATCTGGTCGCCGGACGCTCCCTTCCCGGCGAGACCGGGCGCGTGTTCGGCGGCGGCGGCGAGGACGTCCTCGCGGGCGGCTACGGCAAGGACGAGATCTTCGGCGGCCCCGGCGACGACTGGGTGATCGCCGAGCCGTCCGACGTCGGCGAGGCGGAAGGCCGTGACGACTACGGCCCGGCCCGGGTGGTGCGGC
>NZ_JBEZFH010000302.1:0-6666 GCF_040649355.1 Sphaerisporangium sp. NPDC049002
CCGGCCTGGTCACCTTCACCACGACCAGCGGCGGGGGCGGGGGCACCACGGGGTGCGGGGTCGCCGTGACGATCGCTCACTTCGGATCACGCCATATGTGGTCGGGGCGATCGGCTGCCGCGGCCCTCGTTCCTCAGGCCTTGCCACCGGGCAAGGGGGTGCGGCTTGCGGCAGTATCCGCCACAACCGCACGTTAGGCAGCGTCGATACCATCTATCCCGGTCCCGAATACGTGAGCAGAGGGCTCGTTGCCTACGAAACACGCGAGTTCAGCGGGTCGATTTCATCTCCGATCACCTTCGCGGGAGAGCACAGCCGCCAGCACAGATCACGGTCGGCCAGCCGGGGTAGCTGCGATTCTTCTGTCGGTCTGGGCCAGCAGGGTTCCATGCTGAACGACTATCCCTTTCCTGTCCATCTGCGACTTATGGGGCGATTTTGGTGTCCCCGCGATCATCCCCGCACTGTTTTGTCAATGATTCGACTTGTCCGTATGAGGACTGGCATTTCCTTACTTAACGGTCAACCTCCGCGTGCCTTGCAGCGTCTTTTTCCGGCAAGGACCGGGCGCGCGAGGGTAGGAATCGGACATTGGTGACAAGTATTAAAGAAGTTCTTGAAAAGCTATATATTTCCTCGACCAGTGGGCGGGACATGGGGGATAAGTTCGAGCGACTGGTTGCCGCCTACCTGCGTACGGACCCCTCGTGGTCCAGCCGGTTCAGCAAGGTCTGGCTCTGGAACGACTGGCCTGGACGGGCCGGAAAGCCTGACACCGGCATCGATCTCGTCGCCCAGGAGCGCGAGACGGGCGCCTTGGCGGCCATCCAGTGCAAGTTCTACGGCCCGAGCCATACTCTACAGAAAAGCGACATTGATTCGTTTTTCACCGCATCCGGCAAGGATGGCTTCTCTTCGCGCCTTATTGTGTCCACAACGGACAAATGGAGCAAGCATGCGGAAGATGCCCTAAGGGGCCAGCAGATCCCCGTGACGCGTCTGCGGGTGCAGGATCTGGATGAGTCGAGCGTCGACTGGTCGCAGTTCAGCCTTGATGCCCCCGAGGTGATGAAGCGCAAGGACAAGAAGGACCTGCGCCCTCATCAGAACCTCGCATTGAACGCGGTGCGTGAAGGCTTTCTGTCTCACGCCAGGGGCAAGCTCATCATGGCGTGCGGTACGGGCAAGACGCTGACCTCGCTCCGCATCGCCGAGGACCTCGTCCCAACGGGCGGCAGCGTTCTCGTACTGGTCCCCTCGATCTCCCTGCTCTCCCAGACGTTGAAGGAATGGACCACAGAGGCCAAGGTGCCGTTGCGGCCGTACGCCGTGTGCTCCGACACCAAGGCGGGCAGCCGGAGCGACAACGAGGACATCTCTCCGTACGACCTCGTCTTCCCCGCCACGACCGACGCCGTCAAGCTGTACACCCAGATCACCGGTGGAGGTCCCCGAGGAAAGATCACGGTCATCTTCTCCACCTACCAGTCGTTACCGGTGGTTGCCGAGGCCCAGCGAAAGGGTCACCCCGAGTTCGACCTGGTCATCTGCGACGAGGCCCACCGCACCACCGGTGTCACCCTGGCCGGCCAGAACGAGTCGAACTTCGTCAAGGTCCACGACCAGCAGTACCTGAAAGCCGCCCGGCGCCTGTACATGACCGCCACCCCGCGCCTGTACGACGACAGCAGCAAATCTCAGGCGGAAGACGTCTCCGCGGTGCTCGCGTCCATGGACGACGAGACCCTCTACGGGCCGGAGTTCCACCGCCTGGGCTTCGGCAAGGCCGTGGATCAGGGGCTCCTCACCGACTACAAGGTCCTCATCCTCACCGTTGATGAGGGCGTGGTCGCCAAGACCCTGCAGGAGGGCTTCGCCGGCGGCGGGTCTGAGCTGGCCCTGGATGACGCGGCAAAGATCATCGGCTGCTGGAACGCGATGGCCAAACGGACCGGAACCTTCGCCGACGGTTCTGGATTCGCCGAGGGCGAGGAGCCGATGAAGCGCGCCGTCGCCTTCGCCCGCTCCATCAACGACTCCAAACAGATCGCGGACCGGTTCAACGACATCGTCGACGCCTACGACGGCGCCGATGATGACGTGCTCCGCTGCGAGGTCGACCACGTCGACGGCACGTTCAACGCCCTGGAACGCAGCAGGAGGCTGGACTGGCTGAGGCAGGACCCTGGCCCGGCCAAGGCCCGGATCCTGTCCAACGTCCGTTGCCTGTCCGAAGGTGTCGACGTCCCGAACCTGGACGCGGTCCTTTTCCTGCACCCCCGCAACTCCGTGGTCGACGTCGTCCAGTCCGTCGGCCGCGTGATGCGCCTCGCGCCTGGCAAGAAGTACGGCTACATCATCCTGCCCGTCGCCATCCCCGCTGGAATGCCGCCGGAGAAGGCACTCGCCGACAACAAGCGCTTCAAGACGGTCTGGGAGGTCCTCCAGGCCCTGCGCGCCCACGACGACCGCTTCAACGCGACGGTCAACCAGATCGACTTGAACAAGAAGAAGCCTGACAACAAGATCGGCATCGGCAGTATCGGCCCCAACGACGAATCGGTCGGAGGCGCGGACGGTTCCGGCACCGCCGAGAGCGACGAGGCCGCCAAGAATAGGGAAGCCCAGAACGCACAGCACATCCAGGACGCGCTGTTCTCCATCAGCGACTGGCGCAACGCGATCTATGCCCGCATCGTCGAGAAGGTCGGCGAGCGTCATTACTGGGAGAAATGGGCGAAGGACATCGCCCAAATCGCCAACCGCCACGTCACCCGCATCAAGGCCGCCCTAACGATTTCCGAGAAGAGGGCCGCCTTCGAAGAGTTCGTCGGCGAACTGCGCTCGAACATCAACCCGGGCGTCGGCGAGGCCGAGGCCGTCGACATGCTCGCCCAGCACATCATCACCAAACCCGTCTTCGACGCCCTATTCAAGGACTACGGCTTCGCCGAGCACAACCCCGTCTCCAAAGCCATGCAGCTAATGCTCGACATCCTCGACGACCAGGGAATGGACGCCGAGACCAAGACCCTGGAAGGCTTCTACGACTCGGTGAGAGTCCGCGCCGAGGGCATCGACAACCACGAGGGCCGGCAGCGCGTCATCATCGAGCTGTACGACAAGTTCTTCAAGACCGCCCTGCCAAAGACCGCCGACGCGCTCGGCATCGTCTACACCCCGGTCGAGGTCGTCGACTTTATCATCCGCTCCACCGAACAGGCCCTGGCCAAGCACTTCGGGCGATCCCTGTCCGACGAAGGTGTTCACATCATTGACCCCTTCGTCGGCACCGGCACCTTCCCGGTACGCCTCCTCCAGTCCGGCCTGATCGAGCCCGAGGACCTGCAGCGCAAGTACGCGAGCGAACTGCACGCCAACGAGATTGTGCTCCTCGCCTACTACATCGCCACCATCAACATCGAGGCCGCCTTCCACGACCTCGCCGGTGGCGAGTACCGGCCCTTCGAGGGCATTGTCCTCACTGACACCTTCCAGCTCGCCGAGGGCGCCGCCAAGCTCGATGGGATGGAGGTCCTGGAGGGCAACAGCGAGCGCGCGAAGAAGCAGAAGACGCAGGACATCACCGTCGTCGTTGGTAACCCGCCGTACTCGGTGGGACAGGACAACGCCAACGACGACAACCAGAACCTCAAGTACGAGGTGTTGGACGAGCGCATCAAGCACACGTACGCGGCGCGCTCCACCGCCACGAACAAGAACTCGCTGTACGACTCCTACATCCGGGCCATCCGATGGGCGTCGGATCGCATCAAGGACGAGGGAATCGTTGCGTATGTCTCCAACGGCGGCTATATCGACGGCAATACCGCGGATGGACTGCGCAAGTCCCTGGCTGAAGAGTTCGATGCGATCTACTGCTACAACCTGCGAGGCAACCAGCGAACGGCCGGTGAGCAGTCCCGCAAGGAGGGCGGCAAGATCTTCGGCTCCGGCAGCCGAAACACCGTCGCCATCCTGATCCTAGTTAAGGGTGGCAAGGACTCCGGTGCGGGCACCGGGTGCGCACTGCACTACCGGGACATCGGCGACTACCTCAGCCGCGAAGACAAGCTCCGCATCGTCGGCTCTCAGAGCCTTGACACAGTGAACTGGCAGCCGATCACGCCGAACGCGCATGGGGACTGGACTGAGCAGCGGGACGAGCTATTTGCAAGGTTCTGTGCTCTCGGAGACAAGACGGCCAAAGGCCAGAATGTGGCCATCTTCGAAATCTTCTCTCCTGGACTCCAGACCAACCGGGATGCTTGGGTCTACAACTACTCCCAGCGGCGAGTCAGTGAGAACGTCGAGTCGATGATCCACGTCTATAACGAGCAGGTCAGCGGCTTCAATAAGCACTGCAAGGCGGCAGGCATCGCCAGCCCCAAGACCACTGACGCCGAGGTGTTCATCGACCGCGATCCCAAGCGGATTAGCTGGTCGTCAAGTCTGGTCTCTAAACTGACACAGGGCAAGAAGATCACATATTACGCCAACCATGTGGTCAACAGCACGTATCGGCCTTTCAGTCGACAGGCGGTTTACTTCGACCGGGATCTCAATCACCGTCCTGGCAAGTTGGAACAGATGTTCCCGACGTTCGAGACGGAGAACTTCGGTTTCTACGTCACGGGTATGGGGTCCGACAAGCCCTTCTCGGTCCATGCTGTCGACCATCTTCCCGATCTGGCGTATTGGGGTTCGAGTAACGGCCAATTTTTCCCACGCTACACCTACCGCGAACTCGGCCAAGGGGACGACCTCTTCGCTGCCTCTGAGGAGGACAGCGGCTACGAGCGCATTGACAACATCACCAATGCGGCCGTTTCCGCCTACCGCAAGGTGTACGCCAACTCCGCGATCACCAAAGACGAAATCTTCTACTACACCTACGGCCTGCTCCACTCGCCCGAGTATCGCGACCGCTTCAGGGCCGACCTTAAGAGGTCCCTCCCCCGCATCCCCAAGGTGCGTGACTTCCACGGCTACGCCGAGGCAGGCCACAAACTCGCCGACCTGCACATCCACTACGAGCGGGCCGAGCCGTACAGGGGCATCGTCGAGACCGTCTCTGGAAGCGTGACTGGTACCCCCCATCGCGAGTTGTACCGCATGGCTAAAATGAAGATCCCCAAAGTGAATGGGAAGCCGGACCGCTCGACCATTATCTACAACAACCGGGTCATACTCACCAACATCCCTGAAGAGGCGTACCGCTACCAACTCGGCGCCCGCTCAGCAATTGAGTGGATCATCGACCGGTATCAGGTAAAGGTCGACAAGGACTCCGGCATCATCAACGACCCCAACGACTGGTCTGACGATCCGCGCTACATCATCGACCTCCTCAAGCGGATTGTGACGGTCAGCCTGGAGACGATGAAAATCGTGGATCAGCTCCCACCTCTGGAAATCTTGGAGTAGTCGCGCACCACAGATAAACAGGCCCGGATCGCGGCTGTGGTCAAACGGCGGTTCGGGGTGTCTTACACGCTGGGCGGGGCGTGTTACCTGCTGCACCGGCCCAGGCGGGGCTGGCAGGCGCCCCGCCTGGCGGGCTGCCGAGCGTGACAACTTTCATAGGGTGATTGCCGTGCAACCACTCGCGCTCTTCGACCTGGACAACACGCTCGTGAACCTGGACGAGGCTTTCCACGTGTGGGCCGGAGAGTTCACAGACGAGCACGATCTTGGGCGCGAGGCGGTTGACTGGCTGCTTGCTCTCGACCGGGCCGGCTACCCGCATCGTGAGGTCTTTTTCACCAAGATTCGGGACCGCTTCGCCTTGCCGGAGCCGGCCGACGAGCTGTGGAGCCGCTACCGTCAGCGCATGCCGTACCTCGTTCACTGTCGACTCGAGGTGCTAGAGGGACTGGCACGGCTACGCGCGTCCGGTTGGCGGGTGGCGATCGTCACCAACGGAACCGCGGACAACCAGCTAGGCAAGATCCAGCGGACGGGGCTGGCTGAGGCCGTGGACGCCTACGCGCTCTCCGGAGTCGAAGATATCCGCAAGCCCGACAGCGGTCTGTTCGAGATCGCAGCCAAGCGCTGTGGCGCGGTTCTCGCCGACGGGGGATGGATGGTCGGTGACCACCTCGTTGCGGACATCGGTGGAGGGCGGGCCGCGGGTCTGCGCACGATCTGGATTGATCGCGGCACCTGGTCGAGCGACGATCACGGCGCGGATCACGTGGTTTCCGACGTGATCGAGGCCATGGAAATACTTCGGTCGTGGCAGTAGCCGTAGGCCCGCGTCGCGCCTGGTGGGACGTCTGCTGTACAGCAGCCACGTACAGCAACACAGCCTTACGAGGGCGAACGCGAATAGACGTCATCACACGCTTGAGCTGGCAGAGGAAGCGTTGGCCTTGATGCCGCACTTCGTTCGCATCGAAGTGGTCAGCGCTGTGGCGATCTTTCACTTCGCCTCTCATCGGCAGTGGTGGGCTTCCTTTGCCAGGCCCCGCAGTGTGACTATTTGACTGGGCGAGCAGCACTGACAGCAATGTCCCCGCGTCGACGCGACTGATAACGGAGGCTCGATGCAGCCCGGCCGCATAGGCTAGGTCACGTCCAGCGGAGTGGTGTATGAGTTGATCTCTGCGTGATCCTGTTTCTGCAGGTTAAGCGGTTAGTGTCTGCGGCTTCGGGTTTTGCTGG
>NZ_JBEZFH010000303.1:0-6543 GCF_040649355.1 Sphaerisporangium sp. NPDC049002
GGCGTCGGCGGCCTGTGCGCGCGCGATCGCTCCGGCGGCGGCCTGCTCGGCCTCCACCCGGGCGCGGCGGGCCAGCTCGGCCGGCACCCCCGGGGCACCGGAACTTCTGATGCCTCGATGAAGGGCGGCGCCCACGAACGCCGCGACACCGGACACAGCGGCCCGCTCCCACCGGCTGTGCCTGGTCGACCAGGGCCCGCCGGTCCTGCTGGCCCCAGGTCCGTCCCGCTGGCTGCGCCTGCTCCACGACCTCGTCCGGAACGCCTCGGCGCAGGGCGCTCCCAGCAAGCAGATGATCAGCGGATCAGGTAACGGATATGCTGACGTTCGAGCCACTCCTGATCGAGGCGCACCCCTGTGAAACGTTGAGCGAGGGCAAGGGCGCTGGCCTTCCATTCATCGGAATCGACGTCGCCGAAAATTGACAAACCGTTCAGATGCTCATCGAGAGCAGGCGGAACTGGCCCGTTCCGCTCGTCCAGCCAGCGAACAACGTAAGAGCCGTGTCCGTTATGGTCATAGGCAACACGATGATGAGACCCAGCGGCGATGAGTACAGAAACAGCATCTCCAGAGCGGGCAAGTCCTCCGATGACCTGGTCGCCCATACCCCGCCATCCGTATGGCTCCATGGCTATGTTCCACGAGCCCGCCACACCGAAGAGAACCACATTGCCTTGACTGCTGCGCTCGATTTCCTCGAATGCCTCCCCGTAAGCATCAGAGTAGGACATCCGTTCGGCGGATCGGAGGTCCGCACCGAAGACCGAAGCGGCTGCTTCGACATCACAAGCGTTGAACCAGGTAAGACACGTGCCTTCGTCGATAAGCCAGTTCTCTTTCAGGAATTCCTTATAGTAGGAGATCAACTCATCGGACATGACTTCACCCTTAGCGGCTAATGGGGTCGGTTGCCCGGAAAGCTCTTCGGGGCAACCGGCCACCTAGTTAGTAATTAGGTATTTTGACATAGAAGCTCTCGAAGGGATGCCAACGGAACACGCCGTCGACATCGGACCCGAATACCCTGAAGGTCTGCCAGAACCACCTGAGCTTCCTTCCAACGCTCTGATTGTGGTCCCAGAAGATATAGTCTACCGCGACATTTCGATTTCCGTCTTCCTTTGACCCCTCATGAGATGCCGCGAAGGGAAATTCATCGCAGTCCCGGTCGAGCGGCTTGGGAAGGTTTCCCAGGTCGACGAGCATCTGGGCACAGTAGGTCTTGGACAGTGCACGGTTTGCCTTGTCGATCTCTATGCTAGCCGTCCTGTGAAGCGGTCCCGTCTTGGGTGTTCCCGGGATCACTTTGGGCTCATCCGTCTTCTTGGGGTAGGTGTCTTTCGTCTCTTCGAGTGCCCGCCGGATGAGATCGGCGGACTCGTTCATGACCGGATGGCCATTCTTGTACTCGTAGATCATCGGGACTTCGAAGGTGGGAATAAACTCTCCGAAGACGCAGCCTCCGTAGTAGTCCTTGATCTGTTCCGAGGTGTCGCAGCGCACGGGTTCGTCCGCCATCTTGGTGTTGATGTATACACCACGCTGATTGGCGTGCGGAGGCACGATCAGCTGAGGAGTGAACGTGCATACGCTGAGTTTATGAGGGCCGCGACTTGCGTTCTTGTTCGAGAGATACTCGAAGTATTCCTGAGGCGAGTTACGCCATTCGGCTAGCGTGACATTGCGGCCACCCGCCAGCTGCTGACAGTCCATTCCAGCGGAAGCCGCTGCCGGCATCTGGACACCCAACAGCGTGGAGTCCGGCCAGAGGTATGATCCGGTCCCGCTGGCTTTTATTTTGTCCACGCGTGCCCAGATGTGAACCGTCCTGCTATTGATGCCACCGTTGTTTTGGTCAACCTCCGCCCCTGCAGTCCCCTTTCTACCGCCAGCAAAAGTATGTCCCGCGACGCTGAAAAGGAACTCTAGCTTACCCTTCACTTTGTACTTGCAGCCGCAGGGGTCTCGCAGGTCCTGCACGCGCGCCTTGCCGACCGTGCGTACGGAGCACCAGTTGTAACTATCCCTTACCCAGCCGTGTGGGTAATTCTTCCGGTCGGTCGCTTCAGGGCGCCCCCAGCAATCTTCGAATTTGATGCGGTTACCCGACCACGTTGGGGAAGGACCGCTTAGGGCCGCTCGCGTTGTCGCAGCGGCTGATCGAGAACTGGCGGCTGACCTCGTGGCGGCTGCGGCTGACGTCGTCACGACAGGCGTATTCATATCGCCCTGGATCTGCGCAGCATTCAGGCTGCGGTTATATACGCGGACTTCGTCGATGAGGCCGCTGAAGAACTCCCCCCACTTGGTGTTACCTCCGAGGCGCAGGGCGCCGCCGTCGTCCACCAAGCTGCCGGTCATAGGGAGCTGGCTGACCTGAGTGCCGTTGACGAAGAGACGCGCCATGGTGCCGTCGTAGGTGACGGCCACATGACTCCAGGTGTTCACCGGCAGTCCAGTGGTGCCATTGAGGATGTTGTGACTAGCGGCATCCGGCTTGAGTAGCCATGCCGAAGGAACAGTGCCATTGGAGGCGTACAGGCCGTATGCGGAGCCGTTGACATGGTCCTTCATCATCACGGTGCGGTAGCCGCTGATGGAGGTTGGGTTCACCCACGCCGACAGGGTCATGCCACCGGTCAACCGCAGCGAAGAACTGTGCGGAACTCTCACCGAACTACCGCTGGAATCGTTGAACGCCAATGCCTTACCATACTTGCCGTTTACCCAGGTGGTGTTCGTCGTGGTGCCGGTGTTGTTCTGCCCAGATGCGTCGGACACCGTCGTGCCCGTCCCCTCGTTCATCCCATACGCTGCAACCAGCCCTGAATTCACGGTGCTGAACGACCACGAGTGTGGGGTCATGACATTGCCGGAGAAATCCTTAGCGCCACTCACCTCCACGGTGTACGTGGTGCCCTGATTAAGTGATTGAGAGGGAGTGAAGGTCAGCACCTTGCCGGCAGTGTCCATCTGGGTTGTTCCGGTGACCATGCTGGAGGCCGGGCCGGTTACCGCGACCTGAGCATCCAACACCTGCTCGCTGAACTTGACCGTTACCGGCGTGGTGACCGGAACACCCGAGGCGGCGTCACCCGGAATGGTCTCGGTGACCGTAGGGGCTGTGGTGTCCGGCGGCGCCGTGGTGAACGACCACGAGTGTGGGGTCATGACATTGCCGGAGAAATCCTTAGCGCCACTCACCTCCACGGTGTACGTGGTGCCCTGATTAAGTGATTGAGAGGGAGTGAAGGTCAGCACCTTGCCGGCAGTGTCCATCTGGGTTGTTCCGGTGACCGTGCTGGAGGCCGGGCCGGTTACCGCGACCTGAGCATCCAACACCTGCTCGCTGAACTTGACCGTTACCGGCGTGGTGACCGGAACACCCGAGGCGGCGTCACCCGGAATGGTCTCCATGACCGTAGGGGCTGTGGTGTCCGGCGGCGCCGTGGTGAACGACCACGAGTGTGGGGTCATGACATTGCCGGAGAAATCCTTAGCGCCACTCACCTCCACGGTGTACGTGGTGTCCGGTGTCAGTATGGCGCTAGGAGTGACACTGAACACGTCACCTGCTGGATTCGCGGTTAGCGTCCCTGCAAGGGCGGTGCCAGAGGCGTCTTTGACGACCATCTGCGTGCCAGTAACCCGTTCACTGAAGCTGGCCGTTATGTAAGCCGACAACGGGACATTCGCAGCATCCTTTGTCGGATATGTCGCCACCACCCCCGGCGCGGTAGTATCAATCTCTGGGTCATCTTCCAGCGGGGGTTCGGAGGGAAACTCATCGCTGCTTACCGAGAAGGTGGCTTTCGAGTTCGCTTGCCGGGACGCGGCTTCCTCTACGGAAACAGGCTGAGGTTGCAGGATGTCGGTGAGCGGAACCTGGTTGGCCAGGACTTCTTCGTAGCTAGGGAGGTTGTTGTCTGGTTCCCCATCCCGCTCGTAGGCGATGTCGAATTCCGGCGCGGGCTCGAAGTCGACGAAAAGCAAGGGCTGGTGGGGCTTTCCCTCACAGAGAGTGCCGTTGTTACAGACCCGGTACTCGGTGGTCCGATAGCGGCGCCAGTTGGTGAGGTCGGATTCGTTGCCAGCGGTGAGCTGGAAGCCGTAGTTGGGTTGGCCGTCTGCCCATGCTTGGACAATGGTGTTGACCGAGTGGTAGAGGTCCCACTCGTAGTTCATGTAGGTCTTGGTGCAGTCGGGGCTGTAGGCGCCGTATTCGGTGTCAGCGCCGGTAGACGTCACCGAGGGCTGGTTATCCCAGGTCAGTGTATTGGGAGACCAACTGCTGGTGATCCGGCGGGCGGTGATGCCAGATCCAACGCTCGTCCCGCAGTCGTTGGACAGATGGTTCCATAATACTAGGTCGGCGTTTTGGACCTTGCCACCCCGCAGTGAGGAGTCGGCGGGAATGTCCTCGAAGCCGATGTAGCTGCGCCAGCGGACCGTTCCCGAGTTGGACTTGCCCACCAGGATGCGGTCCAAGAGTTGGTTGTCACGGCTAATGGGGTATGCGGCGTTGTTGACGAAGGTGTCGGAGACGACCTTGGGGGCCCACCAGTCGGAGGTGGCGGCGGCTACTGTCACCGGATAGGTGACTGCGGGGTCGGCCAGGAAACCGGCATCGGGGGTGAGGACCAAGGTGGAGCCGCCTGCAGTCTTCTCCAGGCTCGTGGTGGCCTTGCCCGCCCTGCCCTCATCCGGTCCGCTACTGGAGTCAGTGGCCACCGCATCGACCATCATCGTCGTGGAGATGTCGAGGATATCCTCGTTGCCCTTGCCGGTGTTTTTAACCAGCATGGTTTTGCCCGAGGTGTTTTTGAAGGCGAAGTTTGCGGGCAGATCGATCGGAACACGCAGTGTCAGCGGTTTGACAGGGCGTTGCCGGATCACGATCTGCTGACGGAACCCGGTCGGGGTCGCAGTTACAACCAGATCAGTGCCGATGCCGTATGCAGAAGCGAACTCGGCACGGTTGCCTGATAGGCGTGGGGTGGGCAGCTTTTCAGGGGCGAAGACCTGGGCCTTGTCATCCTCTCCGTCAGACCTGGCCGGATCGGTGCTGGCCTTCAGCAAGTCGGTCTTTCCGCCATAGGACAGGACCAGGTCCGACTTCGCCACCCGCGGCTTGACCATGTTGCCCTGTACGACCAGCGTCGTGTCGATAGCCTCCCAGGCGCCGTTTCGCTTAACCCGGACGGGTGAGGTCGACATCTCCATGTGCAGAGTCTTGCCGTCGGGATTGGCAAACGTGGTCGAGGTCTCCGAGCGGTAAGAGGTGATCTCGACTCGCTTATTCTGCTTTTTGGCCTCCCGCTTGGCTAACTCAACGGGGTCAACCTCCGCGGCAGCTACTGGAGGCGTGGGCGATGGCGCCGGGGCCGCGGAAGCAGGAAGGGAGCCGGTGCCGATCAGCAGCGATGTCGCCATCGTCGGCACAGTGAGAAGCGCCGTCCGGCGGCGTAAGGTGCCAGCCCTCGGTGTGGGGGTGGATCTTCCTGACAGGTTCACTTAACTCCTGATCAGTAGGGGGTGTAACGATCCAACTGATCAGAACATCACAATGATCTCGCAGCAATATGACAAGAATCACTCACAAGTTTCCAATTCGCCTGTAACACCCCAAGGCCGACAGATGATCATGCCGCCGCTCAGCCCGCGAAGGGCTCGGTCAATCCTGGTGAGGGAGTCCCCCTGCGCCAGGCTCAAATGGGACAGACAGCGAGTAAGCTCTCGGTGTGGCATAAGTAGGGCGAACCCTGGTGTAGCAGACTGTGACGATGACGAAGCACGACCTGGAGGCCGGAGGGCCTCGGGCTGATCGACCCAAGCGGCGACACTTCCCGGCAGAGTACAAGCTGCGAATCGCTTGGAGACGATGTCCGAGGGCGCGGACTCGGAGAACTCGTAACCGAGCTTCGCGCCGAAACTTGCGAACAACTCGAACCCCACGTTGGCATCCAGCGATCCTGCACGCTGACCGGCATCAACCGATCCACCCTGTATCGGCAACGCCGGCCGGAAGAGAAGAAACCGGCATCGGTGCGGCCGGCTCCGCCGAACGCGTTGTCCGAGGAGGAATGCGAGGAGCTGATCAGGATTCTCAACAGTTCCGAGTTTGCCCGCCGTAGCTCACACACCAGCGACTCCACCTGCGCCGGCATCTGCGACGGCGAACAATCCGGACGACGCGACCGATCCGTCAACCCAGCGAGACCCAACTCCCGATAACCTCAGTGACACTCGCCCCGGCGAGCACCAACAGCCCGGCGCGATAGCGCTGCTCAACAACGGACAAATCGACCAGCGCCATTCCCCGACTCCCCGAACCGCGCCGCACACCAACGACGCATCACGAGAACCCGGAACACGGCACCGGTGTCAATCAAGCATGTCCCGGGACTCCACTGTCAAGCATGTCCCGGGACAGGACAAGGGACAGGACAGGGACAGGACAGGTATCTTGCCGAGTTGAGCTCTTAGGGATCAAGCGGCGGCGCGCCGCGCCGCCGTAGCGGCCCGCCGGCGCCCGCCGTC
>NZ_JBEZFH010000304.1:0-6529 GCF_040649355.1 Sphaerisporangium sp. NPDC049002
CCGTTGCTCGCCAATTTGTTTCTGCACTACGGCTTCGATATGTGGATGGCTCGGGCGCCGCCGCCCTGCCCGGCCTCCCCGTCGTGGTCCCGGACATCCTGGTGGCCTTCGCCGGAGCGACCCCTGTCCCCAGCGGCAGCGTGATCATCGCGGGTACGGGCGCGGTGGCGGCCCGCATCGCCGGCCGGCTGATCATCCGGCGCTGCGACGGCTACGGGTGGCTGCTCGGCGACGAGGGCTCGGGGGTGTGGATCGGGCGGCAGGCGGCCCGGGCGGCGCTCGCGGCCCTCGACGGCCGGGGGCCGCCGACCGCGCTCACCGCCCGTGTCCTGCCCGCCTTGCTGAGGCACGCTCCCGGAAGGGACGCCGGCGCCGCCCCTCTGGCGGGCGAGGCGCTCGCCCAGGCCATCGTCGCCGCCGTGTACGACGGCGAGCCCGCGCGGCTCGGAACGCTCAGCCCCCTGGTGGAGTCGGCCGCCCGCGAGGGTGACCGGGTGGCCCTCACCATCCTGGACGACGCCGCCCGCCTGCTCGTCCGCACCCTGGACACCGTGAGGGCCCCCGACCCCGCGCTGCCCGTGGTCCTCGCCGGCTCGCTGCTGACGCGGCCGACCCTGGTGGCCGACCGGGTCAGGGAGGCGCTGATCGGCCGTACGGCCGTGCCGGCCAAGGACGGCGCGGCCGGAGCCGCCGCGCTCGCCCTGCGCGCCTTCGCCGCCGCCGGGGGTCCCGGCGCGGCCCGCGACGCCGAGATCGAAGCGGCGCACCGGCGGATGCTCGCGGCCGGCGACACTCCCGGTCAGGCCTGACCCGGCGGAAAGGGTTCAGCTCACCCAGAGGGTGGGCGGGCTCTGGCGTCCCGCCGCGTCGACGGCCGTGACGCGGTAGCGCGAGCCTGGCTCCCACGCCGGGTCGGTGAACCGGCCTCGGGGCCCGCCGGGCACGATCGCCAGCAGGTACCCCTTGTCGTCCGCGTCGTGACGGTAGACCGCGTACAGGCGGGGCTCGGCACGGCCCTCGGAGGCGAAGGTGAGCTCGGCGCTCCGGCTCGTACGGCGGGCGCCGGTGACGACGGGCGGCGGAGGCGGGGCGCCCGCGGCCAGGCGCGGCGGCACCGGGCCGAGGGCCGGTCGCGCGTAGTGCTCCCGCTGGAGGCGGGTCATCGCCCCGAGCCGGTCGGCGCGCACGTCGCCCGAGTTGTAGTAGACGTCGCCGCCGATGCCCGGATGGTCGCCGTTGAGGGTGAGGTGCCGCGACAGCTCCTCGGGGTCCTGCCAGGCGGCGGGCTGCCCGGCGGCTCCGGCGTTGTAGACCGACTGCCCGATCCACAGCTGGGTGCCCGTGCCGGCCACCGCCTTCGCCCACCAGGCGGCGAGCACGGCGTAGTCGGCCACCGGCAGGCCGATGTTCCAGTAGAGCTGCGGGACGACATAGTCGAGCCAGCCCTTCCGCACCCAGCCCCGGCTGTCGGCGTGCTGGTCATCGTACGACTGGGAGCCCGACGTGGCCGAGCCGAGGGGGTCGGTGGCCGCGTTGCGCCAGATGCCGAACGGGCTGATCCCCCACTGGACCTCGGGCTTCTCCTCGCGGACGCGCCGCCCCATCTCGTGGATCAGCAGGTCGACGTTGTGCCGCCGCCACGCCGCCCTGTCGGCGAACCCCTTGCCGTGGCGGGCGTAGGCCTCCGCGTCGTCGAACTCCTGGCCCTCGACCGGGTAGGGGTAGAAGTAGTCGTCGAAGTGCACGCCGTCGACGTCGTACCGGGTGACCGCGTCCATGATCGCGTCCTGGACGAAGGCGCGGACCTCCGGCAGCCCGGGGTTGTAGTAGAGCCCGCCCGCGTAGGCCACGCCCCAGCCCGGGTTGCGGCGCAGGGGATGATCGGGCACGAGCCGGGCGGGGTCGGGCTGCGTGGACACCCGGTAGGGGTTGAACCACGCGTGGAACGCCAGCCCGCGCTCGTGCGCCGCCTCGACCATGAACGCGAGCGGGTCGTACCCGGGGTCGCGCCCCTGGACGCCCGTGAGGAACTGCGACCACGGTTCGCGCGCCGAGGGCCAGAAGGCGTCCGCCGTGGGCCGCACCTGCACGAACACCGCGTTGAACCGGCGCGACACCGCGAGGTCGAGCCACGAGATGAACTCGCTCTTCTGCCGCTCCACCGGCAGGCCCGTGCGCGAGGGCCAGTTGGTGTTGTTCACCGACGCGATCCACATGCCGCGCATCTGCCTCGGCGAGGCCAGGACGGCCGCGTCGCCGGGGCCGGTGGCGCGGAGTGCGCCGCCGGGACCGCCGGGGGGCAGGGCGCCGCCGGGATCCGGTGCCTGCCCTCGGGCGAACGGGGCGAGCGCCGCCACGGCCAGGCCACCCAGTACGGCCCTGCGGCTCAGCGGGCGGCCGTTCACGCGGACTCCGGACGTCCCGGCGACACCGGTCTCCCGGCGGCTCCGGCGGGGAGGGCCCGGTGCCGGCCATGGCCTGGGTGCCGGCCGAAGCCTCCGGCGTGAAGATGACAGATGACTTTCACCGGATCAATGAGTCTGAAGAATGTTGCCATCAGGCCGTGACCTAACCGGGAGCGAATGAAGGAAAGCTTCATAGAAGATATGCGCAATGGCGCAGGATGCCACATCGGCGTCAAGACCATGCAAAACCACACGTAGCACGCAAGTCAGACGGTCCTCGAAGGGGAAGATCGATAGGGCCGCCGCCGACACGAGCGGAAGTCGCCAATGCCGCACAGTCCCGATCTCGACCGCCTCGCCGCCACGGTGCTCCAGCCGGGGTTCGAGGGCACCGCCCCACCCGGCTGGCTGCTCAGCCAGCTCGCCGGCGGCCTCGGCGGGGTGGTCCTCTTCGCGCGCAACGTCTCCCCCGGCACCGCCGGGCTCGTACGGCGGCTTCGCGAGGAGAACCCCGAGGTCGTCGTCGCCGTGGACGAGGAGGGCGGCACCGTCACCCGCCTGGAGGCCGCCACCGGCAGCTCGTGGCCCGGCAACGCCGCCCTCGGCCTCGTCGACGATCTCGGCCGCACCGAGCGGACCGGCCGGGAGATCGGCCGCCTCTTGGCCGCGACCGGCATCACGCTCGACTACGCCCCCGACGTGGACGTCAACGCCGACCCGGACAACCCGGTGATCGGCATCCGCTCCTTCGGAGCCGATCCGGGGCTCGTGGCCCGGCACGCCGCCGCGTGGATCTCCGGGCTGCAGGGCGCGGGGGTCGCCGCCTGCGCCAAGCACTTCCCCGGGCACGGCGACACCGTGACCGACTCCCACCTCGCCCTGCCCGCCGTCCACGCGTCGCGCGAGGTGCTGGAGCGGCGCGACCTGCGGCCGTTCCGCGCGGCCGTCGCGGCGGGGGTCCGGGCCATCATGTGCGGCCACCTCATGGTGCCGGCCCTCGATCCCGAGCTGCCCGCGACCCTCAGCCGCCGTGTGCTCACCGGGCTGCTGCGCGAGGAACTGGGCTTTGAGGGCCTGCTGGTGACCGACGCGATCGAGATGAGGGCCGTGGCCGCGCTGATGCCCCAGCCGCAGATCGCGGTACGGGCGCTCGCGGCGGGCGCCGACGCGATCTGCGTGGGCGCCTCCTCCTCGCCCGGCGGGGAGAACGTCGCCGAGCTGCGCGAGGCGATCGTCCGGGCCGTCCACGAGGGCGTCCTGGACGAGGCGCGGCTGGCCGAGGCGGCGGGCCGCGTACGCGGCCTGGCGGCCTGGCACGAGCGCGAACGCCTCACGGAGGCGGGGGCGACCGAGCTCGACCCCGAGCACGGCGTCTCCCTGCTCGGGCTGGACACGGCCCGCCGGGCGCTTCGCGCGAGCCCCGGCGACGGCACGCTCGTACGGCCGGTCCTCACCCGGCCCCCGCTGGTGATCGAGATGACCGCACGGCCCCACCAGGCGATCGGCGGCGGCGTGCCGTACGGGCCCGGCGAGGCCCTGGCGGCTCTGCTTCCCGGCACCGCCCGTACGATCCTGACGCCCGGCCTGCACGAGCTGCCCGAGCTGGGCGAGTCGCCCGTGGTGGTGGTCACGCACGACGCGCACCGGCACGCGTGGATGGCGGCGGGCCTGGCGGAGATCCTCCGCCGCCGCCCGGACGCCATCGTGATCGAGATGGGCCTGCCGGGCCGTCCCGTGGGCTCGGTCTACCTGGCCACCGGCGGCAGCTCCCGGGTCTCGGCACTCGCCGCCGCCGAGTGGCTCACCGGCCGCTGAGCCACCGGCACGCGAGTCCACGGGCCCGTCACGAGCGCGATCCGGATGGGCGCGCGGTCCCGCACGAGCGCGGTCCCGATGGGTCCGCGGTCCCGCACGAGCACGATCCGGATGGGCGCGCGCGGTCTCGTACGAGGGGGATCTGGATGAGGGTCCGCGGGTTCCCTACGACCAGGATTGAGTAATCTGTCGGTAACAGTAAAGGAACCCAATGATCGACCCGCAACGCTCGACCCCCGAGAACCTGGTCGCCCGGGTGCGGGCCGTGCTTCCCTCACTCACGCCGTCCGCACAGATCATCGCCCGGCTCATCCTCGACGACCCGGCGACGGTCGCCCGCAGCACCATCACCGAGCTCAGCGCCGCCTCCGCGACCAGCGAGGCGACCATCGTGCGCACCGCGCGGGTGCTCGGCTTCTCCGGGTACGCCCAGCTCCGGCTCGCGCTCGCCGCCGCCGCGGCCACCACCCGCCAGGGGCCCGACCGCCTCGTCCCCGGCGACCTCGCCCCCGACGACCCCCTCTCCGACGTGATCGCCAAGGTCACGCGGGCCGAGGCCGAGGCCATAGAGGACACCGCCGCGCAGCTGTCCCCCGAGCGGCTCGGCGAGGTGGTCGACGCGATCACCGGGGCCCGCCGCGTCGACGTGTACGGCGTCGCGGCCTCCGGGCTCGTGGCGGCGGACATGTCGCAGAAGCTGCTGCGCATCGGCCTGTCCGCCCACGCGTTCACCGACGCGCACCTCGCCCTGACCAGCGCCGTGCTGCTGAGGCCCGGCGACGTCGCGGTCGGCGTGAGCTGCACGGGCGAGACCCCCGACGTCCTGGAGCCCATGCGCCGGGCCCAGAAGGCCGGGGCGACCACCGTGGCGATCACCAACAACCCCCGGTCGGCCCTCGCCGAGGTCTCCGCCCACGTGCTGATCTCGGCCGGGAGGGAGAGCGCGTTCCGGCCCGGCGCGCTGGCCAGCAGGATCAGCCAGCTCCTGATCGTCGACTACGTCTTCGTCGGCGTGGCCCAGCGCACGTCCGAGGTGTCCAACGGGGCCCTGCGCGCGACCCGCGACGCCATCGACCACTTCGTCATCGAGTCCCGGCCCCGGAGCAGGAAACCGTCGTAGCGCCCGAGGGCCGGCGCGGCCGTTTCGGGATGAGCGCGCCGGTGGCGATCCTTGCCCGGGCCGTCAGCCGGCGTCCCCGGATCGGAAGATCTTGGAGAGGGCGGTGACGGCGAGGATGACCACCCCGATGATCAGTGCCCACTTGACGATGCCGGCGACCAGGCTCAGCAGCGCGCCGAGGAGGAAGAAGGCGGCGATGACGGCTACGACGAGAAGAAGAATGCGTCCCATGGCTTCACGCTAAGCGCCCGCCGGTCCCGGCGACATACGTGGAGATCGAGTTCAGGGACGAGTCAGGGTCGGCACTCAGGGTCGCGTGGGGGTCCGGCGAGGAGGCTCACAGGACCGCGCAGCCGATGCGCACGGGCACGCGTGCCGACCAGCGGCCCGAGAGCACGTCGTAGGCCTGGGCGTAGCCGTTGGCGGGCTTGCCGGCGGAGGCGCAGTCGAACACCCCGGTCTTCTTGCCGAAGCTGCCGCCCGCGAAGCCGCTGTGCGCTCCGGCGGTCACGGTCCCGCTCCAGAACAGGCGGCCGGTGTTGTACCGGAGGTAGAGCTTGACCTGGCCGAAGTTGTAGTGGTCACCGCTGATCTTGATGCGGGGGATGTCGTCCACCGAGGTCGAGGTCGCGGTGCCGTCCCCGTTGTCGGTCGGGGGAACGGTGTACCGGTTGATCCACAGGCGGGCGGAGACCTTGCGGTTCGCGGCCTGGGCGTTGTCGGCGGCGGCCTGCGAGCGGACCGAGGGGACCACGCAGACGTCGTCGCCGGTGAACGCCTCGCGCCACACGTACCCGGTGACGCAGGTGTGCGCGCCGAAGGCCCCGGAGGTCCAGCGGCCGGCGGCGGCCGCGTTGTCCGAACGCGTCTGGGTGCGGGTGGCGGAGCTGACGCAGACGTGGTCGGAGGGGCGGGCCTCGCGCCAGACGTAGCCTTCGCGGCAGGTGTCAGGGCCGAAGTCGCCGGTGGCCGCGGAGGCGGACGTCGAGGGCAGGGTGACGACGGACAGGCCGGCCACGGCGGCGACGGCGAGACCGAGCAGGCTGCGCTTCATCTTTGTCTCCTGAATGTGAGTGTGTTCTCCCGGTCCTGTTCGCTCGGCCCCGGGGGTTCTTACACACTCAGTGATATCGGCCTCCACCTGCACGTTCATTGACAACCGCTTGACGCCTACCGATGCAAGGGCGTG
>NZ_JBEZFH010000305.1:0-6518 GCF_040649355.1 Sphaerisporangium sp. NPDC049002
TCCCGTTCTCCTGCTGCTTTCGCCAGTGCTCGATGTGGGAGTGATACAGCTTTTCCTTGCGCATCAGCGCGCCACGTTCGGGGCTGCCCTCGGGCTCTCGACCGACTTGATGTACCTGGGGTTCGCCTTGTCGCTCACGTCGAAGATGCGGATGCCCTCCCAGGACTCCTTCTGCGTCGCGGGCTGCGGCGTGCTGGAGCAGGAGTCGTTGTTCCTGGAGGAGTCGACGGAGGCGAACAGCAGGTCACCGTAGACGGACAGGTCCATCTGCGAACCGGGGCAGACCACCGAACTCACCACGGCCGTCTTCTTCGGATTCTTGATGTCATAGATGGAGAAGCCACCGTAGTTACCGACATAGGCATAGTTGCCCTGGAAGGCGATGTCGGTGTTGATGGTGGCAGCGATGCTCGCGGGCTTCGGCACGTTCGTCACATGCTGGACGTTCGGGCTCGTCACGACCTGGTCGGTGCCCGGGATGTCCGCTGCCTGAGCGGGTATCGCCGACAGCGTCAACGCCGCGGCCGTACCCACCAGGACGAGGAACCGGCCCGCCAGGCCGCCTCTGCGGGGGATGGACAACACTCAGGAACCCTCCTTGGTACTTTCTGCCACAGGAGAACATAGACGGGCAGATTTTCTCCCAGACAGGGTGAGTTAGCCATAGGGCAAGCTGTCAGCAAAACCTTCCGACATGATCTATTTACGGATATATCGCCATTGAGTTAGGGTGCACGCGCACGGCAAGTGATGCTCAGGGAGGTCGGGTGCGCGGCGCGCTCCTCATCGTCATCGGTACGGCCGCGCTCGCCCTGGCAGGCTGCGCGAGCGACCCCGCCACCCCGTCGGCCCGGTCCACCGCCCCCGTCCTCGCCCCGGGCAGACCCGGAGAGGCGGCGAGGACGCTCAGCCCCGCCGAGGCGGTCACCGCGGTGCCCTCCCCCGCCGCCAACGCGGCGGACGTGGTGTTCATGCAGGACATGATCGTCCACCACCGCCAGGCCCTCGACCTGAGCGCAGGAGCCGCGACCCGGGCCGCCTCCGATGACGTGAAGCGCATGGCCACGCGCATCGCCGACACGCAGGGACCCGAGATCAACGCGATGATCCGGTGGCTGCGCCAGCAGGGGCAGCGCGTCCCCGAGCACCACGCCGCGCATCACACCATGCCCGGCATGGCGACACCGGAGCAGATGGCGGCCCTGCGGGCGTCCGACGGGACCGGCTTCGACCGCCTGTACCTCCAGCTGATGATCGCCCACCACCTGGGCGCCATCTCCATGGCCGCCGACGAGCTGGAGAAGGGCTCCCACATCATGGTGCAGGAGCTGGCGCAGGACGTGTCGGTCTCCCAGACGGCCGAGGTGAACCGCATGCGCCGGATGCGGCAACAGGAGGGCTGACGAACCACCTCTCCGAGCCGGCCGTCCGGCGGTCGTTAGGGTGGGTGGATGGAATTCGAGGCTCTGCCCTACCCGATCGTCCAGGCGCCGATGGCGGGCGGCCCGTCGACCCCGGAGCTGGCCGCGGCGGTGTCGGCCGCGGGCGGGCTCGGGTTCCTCGCCGCCGGCTACGACCCGGCCGAGTCGCTGCGCGCCGGCATCCGGGCCGTACGGGCGCGGACCGACGCGCCGTTCGGCGTCAACCTGTTCGTGCCCTCCTCCGAGCGGGCCGACCCCGCCGCCGTCGACGCGTACGCGGCGCGGCTGCGCGGGGAGGCCGAGCGGTACGGCGTCCCGCTGGGCACGCCCGCGGATGACGACGGCGCGTGGTGGGGCAGGCTGGCCGTCGTGACCGAGGAGCGCGTGCCGGTGGTGTCGTTCACCTTCGGGCTCCCCTCGCGAGAGGTCATCGAGGAGGTGCGCCGGGAAGGGGCGTACGTCGTGGTGACGGTCACCACCCCAGACGAGGCGGTCGCCGCGCACGAGGCCGGAGCCGACGCGCTCGTGGCCCAGGGCATCGAGGCGGGCGGCCATCGGGGCGGGTTCACCGACGACGCGGGCGATTACGGGCTGCTGGTGCTGCTCCGGCTGGCACTGAGGCTCACACCACTCCCCGTGGTGGCCGCCGGTGGCATCGCCGACGGGGCGGGGATCGCGGCGGTGCTGGCGGCCGGAGCCGTCGCCGCGCAGCTCGGGACCGCTTTCCTGCGCACCCCGGAGGCCGGTACGAGCGTCCCGCACCGCGAGGCGCTGACGTCGTACGACCGCACGGCGCTCACCCGCGCGTTCACCGGCCGGCGGGCCCGGGGGCTGGTCAATCGCTTCCTCGAGGAGCACACCGATGAGGCTCCCTCGGCCTACCCGCAGGTTCACCATCTGACCGCCCCGCTGCGGGCGGCGGCCAGGAAGGCGGGTGACGCGGGCGCGATCAACCTGTGGGCGGGTCAGGGGTTCCGGTTCGCCGAGGAGACGCCGGCGGGCGAGCTGGTGCGCCGGCTCGGAGCCGAGGCCGGGGACGCGCTCACCCGGGCCGCCCGCCGCCGCTTCGGCCGGTGAGGCCGTACAGGTGAGACCGCTCTTATGCGGGTCGGGCTGGGATGCGTTCGGCTCGAAGTTCGAAGAACGTCGTTCAGAGGAGGTCGTTCGAGCGATTCCTCTTCTTGGTGCCCGTCGTCACATGTCAGTGGGGCGCGTCCAGCGGGGCGCCGTATGAGGGCGGAGGGGTGAATGGTGGGGAAGGCCGAGGAGACCCAGGTCGTGGCCGCCGCGCGGGCGGGTGACGAGGCGGCGTTCGGCGCGCTCACCGACGGCTACCGGCGGGAGTTGCAGATCCACTGCTACCGGATGCTCGGCTCGTTCGAGGACGCGGAGGACCTGGTGCAGGAGACGTTCCTGCGCGCCTGGCGCAGGCGCGAGACCTTCGAGGGCCGTTCGACGTTCCGGGCGTGGCTGTACCGGATCGCGACGAACGCGTGCCTGGACTTCCTCGACCGCAACCCTCGCAGCCCGCGGGCCCGGCAGGACCCGGTCCTGGCGGATCCCGGCGCGCCGGCGCCGCCCCCGACCGAGGTGATGTGGCTCCAGCCATACCCGGACCGGCTGCTGGAACCCGTCGCCGGCAGGGACGCCGAGCCGGACTCCACCGTCGTCGCCAAGGAGACGATCGAGCTGGCGTTCCTGGCCGCGATCCAGCACCTGCCGGCCAGGCAACGGGCGGTGCTGATCCTCCGCGATGTGCTCGGCTGGCCGGCCAAGGAGACCGCCGAGCTCCTTTCGACCAGCGTCACCGCGGTGAAGAGCGCGCTGCAACGGGCACGCCCTGCGCTGAAGGAGCACCTGCCTCCGCGGCGGTCGGAGTGGACGCCGTCCAAGGATCCGACGCGGGAGGAGCGCGCGGTGCTGCAGCGCTACATCGACGCCGTCGAGCAGGGCGATCCCGCCATCCTGGCCGGGGTGCTGCGCGACGACGCCTGGCAGACGATGCCTCCGCAGCCGATCTGGATCAGGGGCGGCAAGGCCATCGTCGAGGCGTGGACGCCTGCCATGGTCGGGCCCGAGGCGTGGGGTGACTGGCGTGTCCTGCCCACCTGGGCGAACCGGCAGCCGGCGGCCGCGGCGTACCTCCGCAAGGCGGGCGACAGCGCGTACCGGCCGTCCTGGCTCGGCGTCCTGCGGGTCGAGGGCGGCCTGGTCGCCGAGATCACGACCTTCGGTGAGCAGTATTTCCCGGTGTTCGGCCTGCCGCCGGAGCTGTGATGGACGACGACGGCCGCCTGCCGTCCTTCCTCGGCAGGCGGTCTCCCCGTCGTTCGCGCTCCGTACGGTCGTGGTCGCCCCCGGCCGGGCGCGGGTCTACGACGAGGCCGAGTGGCGGGACGCGATCGTCGCGATCGTCGCCGTCGAGCGTGGCCGGATCGGGAGCCCGTCGCGATTCCTTCCGGGCCCTCCCACCGTCTCAACGACCAGACGTGTCACAAGCGGGGAAAAGGAAACGATCATGAGTGATGTCCAGAAGCAGGTTCAGGTCGCGATCGACCAGCTCGTCGAGTCCGGCGCCGAGACGGGCGTGCAGGTGGCCGTGTACCGGGAGGGCGAACTGGTGGTGGACGCCGTCGCCGGCACCGCCGATCCGGCCACCGGACGCCCGTTCACCTCCGGCACCCCCGTCTACTCCACCTCGACCGGCAAGGGGGTGACCGCGACCGTCGTGCACGTGCTGGCCGAGCGGGGCGTCCTCGGGTACGACACCCCGATCGCCGAGCTGTGGCCGGAGTTCGGCGCCCACGGCAAGCAGGCCGCGACCGTACGGCACGCGCTGACCCATTCGACCGGGGTGCCCGGCCTGCCCGCCGCCACCACCCCTGAGGACCTGTGCGACTGGGAGAAGATGTGCGCGGCGGTCGCCGACGCCGAGCCGTGGTGGGAGCCGGGCACCAAGACGGGGTATCACGCCCAGTCGTTCGGCTACATCGTCGGTGAGATCGTCCGCCGGGCGACCGGGACGCCTATCTCGCAGGTGCTGCGGGAGGAGGTCGCGGGCCCGCTGGGGGTCGCCGACGAGCTGTTCTTCGGCGTGCCGAAGTCCCGGCTCGGCGGGCTGGCCCGGCTGGACGAGCCGGCGAGCGACTTCGAGATGACCCCGGAGACGCTCGAAGGCATCCCCTTCTTCAGGGTCGTGCACGGGTACACTGCCGCGCCGATGGCGGCGCTCCCCGATGCGGCCTTCGGCAACCGTGCCGACGTGTTGATGTCCGACATTCCCGCCGGGGGCACCATGTCCGCCCGCGCCGTGGCGCGCATGTACGCCGCGCTGCTCGGCGAGGTCGACGGGGTCCGGCTGGTCTCGCCGGAGCGGCTGCGCGAGATCACCGCGGTGGCGATGTCCGGGTTGGACGAGGTCGCCGGGTTCCCGAGCACCAGGGCGCTGGGGTACAACATCGGCTTTCCCTCGCTGAACGCGTCCACGGTGCCGACGGTGTTCGGGATGTCGGGCAGCGGCGGGACGGCCGCGTACGCCGACACCGCCACGGGAGTGGCCTTCGCCCTGACCAAGAACCGGGTCTCCGCCGGAGATTTCACCACCGTCGAGCGGATCGGCGAAATCATCACCAAGGCTCTCGCCGGCTGACGGTTGGGGTATACCTCACGGGCGGGAATGGGCTTGACAGGGGCCCCATTCCCGCCCGGGGGCTTCTCCCGGGATCCGGCGAATCACCATGCCTCACCGGACGGCGAAGGTACGGGGCGCCGGCACCTCGCGGATCCAGGAGGATCCACGCTCGTAGACGGCGCCGTCGGCGGCTCTGGACTAGTTCAAAGCGGGCTGGTCACAGACTTCGAGGAGCAGGGTGGTGAATCGGAAGCCTATTCCCATGCCGATGACGAGGATCTTCTCCCCCCCTCGCAGTTCTCCACCGCGGAGAAGATGATCGATGCCCTGGAGCGCGTCAGAGGGGCCGACATGGCCGACCTCTCGTAGGAACGACCATGTGGTACGGCTCTCCGCGATGCCCAGGGGTTCCAGGATCAGAGCGGAGAGCTGAGCGAGGCCGACCCCGGTCACCGCGACCTTCGCCACCTCCGGCAACGCGACTCCCGACTCCTCCAGCACCTGCTTCACCGTTCTGACGCCGGCATCTCGGATGATGGGGAGGTAGGGCCCGAGGCCGGTCTTCTGGGCCAGCATGATGTTCCCGTCGCCCAGATCCTCCCGGACCGCGACGAGCGATTCGAGCTCGGACGCGGAGGTGTGAGAACTGGATATCAGCCGGGCATGGCCGCCCTCGCGGGACAGAACCGCCGCGGCGGCACCGTCCGACAGGAAGATGCCCAGCGATTCCTGCCATCGCGCCAACCTGCCCGCCTGGTAACGGCCGGCCGCGGTGACCATCGCGGCGCCGGCGGAAGGGTCGGATCTCAGCAGGCCCGCCGCGACGACGATGCCTGTCGCTCCTCCGTTGCTCGCCGCTCCCAGTTCGAACGCCAGCGCATCGGGCACACCGAGGACCCGCTGCACGTGACAGACAGGCGCGAAATGCTCCTGATCATCCAAAAAGGCGTAGACGAGCGACCCGATGTCACCGGCGTGGCATCCCGAATTCTTCAAGGCGTCGACTGCCGCCATCCCCGCCATCTCCGCCGCCGAATAGTCGCGCGAAATGGTGAGGGACGCCCAGTCGGACAACTTGAGACTGGCCGAACCGGCACTGATGGCGCTGCCGCTCAGCACGTCTTCGACGCTCACCCGGGGCGGCAGGAAACTCCCCGTGCCGCGGATGAAGGTGCTATCCCAGAGCAATGTTCCCCCCTGTTTGATTGGATGTGCTCCGCGCCAGATCCATGAGCCAGTTGCTCACGGTCAGGCCGATGAGCGCGGAGTGTTCTTCGAGTACGTCGGTCTCGGCCGGAACGGTCACCACTTTCGGGGCTTCCGTGGACGCGATCGGGCACCGCAAGACAGGTTGTGCGTGGCCTGGCTGGACAAGGCGCGGGCGAGACCGCGAGGCCGCCCGAGCCCACGACCGTGCCGAGACCGCCGGGGAGCGCGCCGACCCACTCCCACGCGTCGACGGCCTC
>NZ_JBEZFH010000306.1:0-6382 GCF_040649355.1 Sphaerisporangium sp. NPDC049002
CGGGCCGGCGTCCTCGGGATTCTCGGAGCAGATGAAGGTGCGGTCCTCGACCCGTGCCACGTCCGTGGGATCCGACGCCGCCTCCAGGTAGAAGGGGTTGCCGCCGCTGGCCTCGTACAGCGCCCGGCCGCGTGTGCGGTTGACGCGCGGGCCGAGGAACTCCTCCACCTCGGCCTGGTTGAGCGGGCCGACCGTGACCTGCCGTCCGTGGCCGCCCGCGCTCATGACCAGCGCCGCCAGGCGCGGGGTGACCTGCGCCGGGCGGTAGGCGACGGTGACCAGCACCTTGCCGCGCGGCGGGTGGCGGACCAGATGGTCGAGGAACTCCGCCGAGCTGTCGTCGGCCCAGTGAACGTCGTCCAGGATCAGCGCGAGCCCGGACGGGGCCGCCACCTCGTCGATGAGCTGCCGCAGCGCGCGGTAGAGCCGGTAGCGCACCATGCCGCTCTGGTCGGCGGCCTCGGCCCCCTCGGCTCCCTCGGGCATCTTGGCGGCGAGCGCGGGGAACACGGTGGCGAGCTGCCGGGCCTGCCCCGCTCCGAGCCGTTCGGACAGCTCGTCGCGGTGGGCCTCCAGGTGGTCGTCCAGGGCGTCGACGAGCGCGCTGAACGGCATGATCTGCTCGAACTCCGCCGCCCTGCCCCACAGTGTGCTGAGCCCCGCGCCCGCGGCGGACGAGGCGAGCTCGGCCAGCAGCCGCGTCTTGCCGGCCCCCGGCTCCCCGACCACGGCCAGGAACTGGAACCCGCCGGTGAGCGTCGCGTCGACCGTCTGGGTGAAGGAGCGGAGCGCGTCGCGGCGGCCGACGAGCGGGATCCCGCCGGTGTGGGCCGTCTCGGACCCCTCGCCAGCTGGCAGAGTCTCACGACTGTTCATGTCTGTACCCCACAGCGAGACGGAACACCACGAACAGCCGCGCCGCAATCCAATTCCGCCAGGGACTTGGCGCGGGACTCCCGAGGGGGCGCGATGCTCACGGTCGAGGGCTCACCACGTGGACGCCCTCGGAGGATGATTTTGTCGTAAAACAGGCTGGTGGCGAGCTGATCACCCTGATCAAACCGTTTCGGCCCACAATGCGTGCCGCATCACCCCATCGGTTACCCTTTTGTAGCGAAAATGCCTGCTGCACAGGGGGAGCGGCCTAGGAACGGCCGGCGGTCGTCGCCTCTCTGGACGTGCCGAGGGCGCCCGCGCCCGTGTCGAGCGAGAGCAGCCCGTTCACCGCGATGTCGACGCCCCTGCGGATCGCCGCCCACCTCATGGCGGGCGGGTCGCCCCTGTCCCTGCTGGCGATGGCCGCCATCTTGGCCGCTCCGACGAACACGCCGACGGCGGCGGCGGCCTCGATGGGGTCGAGCTCGCCGGGATAGGCCCGCCGCAGCGCCTCGGCGAGCTCCCGCTGGACGTCGAACAGCAGGTGCAGCGCGCGGGACTGGAGGGCCGGGACCGACAAGATCAGGTGGGAGCGCGCGGGGGTCATCTCCAGAGCCACCTCGGCGTCCTCGGCGACCTGGGCGTCCCCGGGGTCCTCGATCTCCTCGGCGTCATGGGTGTCCGAAGGGTCGTGGGAGTCCGAGGGGTCGTGGGTGTCCGCGGCGCCGAGGTTGAAGGTGGCCTCGGCCACCCGGAGCAGGAGCTCCACCACCGGCTCCGATGGCCGCCGGCCGGCGATGACGGCGAGCGCGCGGTCGACGCGCGTGCGCGTGTCGAAGAACACGACGTCTTCCTTGCTCGCGAAGTAGCTGAAGAACGTGCGTGTGGACACGTCGACGGCGGCCGCGATCTCGGCCACGGTCGTCTCCTCGAACCCCTTGTCCTCGAAGAGGCGCATGGCGGACTCGATCAGCGCCCGGCGCGTGCGCAGCTTCTTGCGTTCTCTCAGACCGGGACCATGGTCCATGGGGGAACTTTACTGCATCCGCTGTTTTCTTTCATCCATTGCAATTTCAAAGAGGGTACTGTTTTCTGTGACTACAGGAAAGGGCGTCAAGTTTCGACCGCTGTAAAGTCAAGGAGCGCGTCATGACCAAGGCAATGCCCGAACCGGTCACCCTTCCGATGTCACGGAAGAACCCGGTGGACCCCCCAGATGACCTGGGACGTTGGCGTGAGGAAGGCCCGATCAGGCCGATGCTCTACGCCGACGGCCACGTGGGATGGATAGCCACCCGGTACGAGACCGTGCGCGCGGTGCTCGCCGATCCCCGTTTCAGCACCCGCATCGAGTTGATGCACCCGCCGATCGGTGACCTGCTGAGGCAGGCGGCGCTCAGGAAGCGCCCCGGGTTCTTCCTCCGAGAGGACCCGCCCGAGCACACGCGCTTCCGCCGGCTGCTCACCGGCCAGTTCACCGTCCGCCGCATGAAGCAGCTGGAGCCGAGGATCGAGAAGATCACCTCCGACCAGCTGGACGCCATGGAGAAGGCCGGCTCACCCGCCGACCTGGTGGAGCTGTTCGCGCTGCCGATCCCCTCCCTGGTGATCTGTGAGCTGCTGGGCGTGCCCTACTCCGACCATCACCGGTTCCAGCGCGACTCGGCCAGGCTGCTGAGCCTCAAGTCGACGCCGGAACAGGTGAGCGAGGCGATGGACGGCCTGATGGACTACCTTCACGACCTCGTGGTCAGCAAGCGCGCCCAGCCGGACGACGCCCTGCTCAGCGGGCTGGTCGCCACGGGGGAGCTCAACGACGAGGAGATCACCGGCGTGGCGGTGCTCCTGCTCATCGCGGGCCACGAGACCACGGCGAACATGCTGGCACTCGGCACGTACACGCTGCTGAACAACCCCGACCAGCTCGCCTCGCTTCGCGGGGACCCCTCACTGGCCGAGAGCGCCGTCGAGGAACTCCTGAGGTTCCTGACGATCGTCCACATCGGCCCGATGCGCACGGCCCTGGAGGACGTCCAGGTGGAGGGCCAGACGATCAAGGCGGGGGAGGCGGTGACGCTGTCGCTGGGCGCCGCCAACCGTGATCCAGGACGCTTCGAAACCCCCGATAAGCTGGACATCACGCGTCAGGCCACGGGGCACGTCTCGTTCGGCCACGGCATCCACCAGTGTCTCGGCCAGCAGCTCGCCCGCATCGAGATGCGCATCGGATACCCGGCCCTGCTACGGCGCTTCCCCGACCTGCGTCTCGCCATACCGAGCGAGGAGGTCTCGATGCGTTCCGACATGGCTATCTACGGCGTTCACCGGTTGCCGGTCGCCTGGTAGGAGGTTTCCTAACTCATGCGGATAAAAGCGGATACCGATGTCTGCATCGGAGCCGGGATGTGCGTGCTCACGGCTCCCGAGGTGTTCGACCAGAGCGAGGAGGACGGCACCGTGCTGCTGCTCACCGATGAGCCGTCCGCCGCGCAGGAGGCGGGCGTCCGCCGCGCGGTGCAGGTGTGCCCGTCCGGGGCCCTGTCCATCTCCTGAGCACTTCTGAGGATCCGCCGTCCCGCGCGGGGCCGAGCCGTTCTCGGCGACCGGCCCCGCGCGTCACGGCATGGGCATCGTGTGCTCACCGGGCGGCATGGTGTGACCCTCCGGCATGGGCTCGCCGGACGGCATCATGTGCCCGCCCATCCTGACGCTGCCGCCGAGCGTCGCGCGGAAGGACTCCAGCATCTCCCGGGTGTTGCCGAGGACGATCCAGCGCGTGCCGATGAGGTAGGCGCCGCCGTAGCTCAGCGCGTCGTCCAGCCACTCCTGCTTGCCCTTCTCCGTCGCGAACGTCGTGACGGAGTACTGGCCCTTGCCGGTCTTGCACACGCCCTGCCGCAGCTCGTCGGCCTCGACCTGCATCTGGGGCTTCCCGCAGCCGGTCCTGGCCGCGATCTCCTCCACGGTGGCGGGCCCGCCGGTGGCGCCGCGCGCGGTGCCGCACCCGCCGAGGGCGGCGAGGGCGAGGGCGGCGCCGGCCAGCGCGGCCGTACGCCTGGCGCGGCCCGTCATGGCGCGGTCGTCTCGATGTTGCCGCCGACCTTCTCGCTGAAGGACCGCAGCACCCCCGGGTCGTTGCCCGCGATGACCCAGCGCGTGCCGACGAGGTAGTTGCCGCCCCACTTCTTGGCCTCCTCCAGCCACTCGGCCTTGCCCTTGTCGGTGGAGAACGTCGTGACGGTGTACTGGCCCTTGTCGGTCTTGCACACGCCCTGGCGTAGCTCCTCCGCGTCGGTCTGGACCTGCGGTTTGGCGCATCCCGTCTTGGTGGCGAGCTGCTTGAGGGTGGCCGGGGGGCCGGGGTCGGCCGCGGCGGCGCCGCCCGCCGCCGCGAGGGAGGGGTCGTCCGAGGTCGCGCCGCCACCGCATCCCGTGACGAGCGCGAGCGCGAGGGCGGACCCGGCGAGGGCGGTCGCGCGCGTGGTGAGGCTTGGGCGTCCCATGGCGGATCTCCGATCAGTGTGCCTGCAGAAGTCACCGTCAGCGGGTACGCGCGGGGAGCGGGTCCGGTTCAGTAGTTACGGATGAGTCAGGTGGGAACAGAAGTTTTCCCGGATGTCGAACTCTTCCGGTCCGTGCCGCGTACCTCGTGACGATGGGGCACCAACCAATGCCGCCATGAGCACGTACTCCGGGAGGAGTTCGAATGATCCGAATCCAGCACAGACGGCGGTTCAGGCCCGTCCTGAGTGTCCTTGCCCTGGGTGGGGCGGGGGTCGGTCTCGTCGTGGCGAGCCTGGCTCCGGCTGGGCAGGCGGTCAGCGCGGACGGGTCGCTGCCGGCCCTCACCGCCGGCGCCGGCTACAGCCTTGTGAGCATCGTGAGCACCGGCGCGCCCAGTCCCGACGCGGGGCAGAACGGCGAGAGCCAGGCCGCCGCGCCTTCCGAGGCTCCGAGCCCGTCTGAGGACCCAGGTCCGTCCCAGGCTCCCAGCGCGTCCGACGACCCGAGCGCCTCCGGCGACCCCGGCGCCTCCGAGTCGCCCAGCGCCCTTGCGAGGACCGGCGCGGGCGAGGTCCGTACGGTGAACTGCCCGGCGGTCGCCGACAGGTTGACCGACGTTCCCGCCGCCGCCCAGGCCGAGGTGGACCGGAACCTGGTGACGATCGACAGGCAGATCGCCCAGGCGAACCAGCGGCTTGCCAGGATCGGCGCCCGCGCGAGCAACAGCCAGATCCGCAACGCGGTGCTCAACCCGCTGCGGTTCCAGCGCTCGGTCACGGTCAACCGCATCGGGACCGCCCTGCGGCGCGCCGGCACCCGGGCCGACCTGCGGAACCTGACGGCGTGTACGGTGCGGAACGGCGCGGGCGGCGGGCAGTCCCCGTCTCCGAGCCCCACGGCCACCGCCACCGGCGACCCTTCCGCCTCGCCGTCGCCCAGCGACACCGCGAACCCCACCGCGAGCCCGACGGGCTCGGGTTCGGCCTCTCCCTCCGCCTCGCCCAGCGCCACGGCGACCGGCGGCGCGACAGGCCCCTCGCCCGACGACTTCGTCGACATCCGCACCGTGCGGCCCAACGCCGACAAGCCGCGCGACCAGCAGGGCGCGTCGAGGGGCACCTTCGTCTCCCGGTGCGGGCGCAACGAGGACGGCCACCACAACTCCGACAACGTGATCGTCGCGCCGGGGGTCACCAACGGCGCCCACCACGTCCACGACTACGTGGGCAACCGGGACACCAGCGGCTTCTCGACCAACGACAGCCTCCAGGCGGCCGGCACCACCTGCTCCAACGGCGACAAGTCCACCCATTACTGGCCGGTCCTGCGCCTGCAGAAGGGCAAGGGTGACGACGCCGACAAGCCCGGCGGCGGCCTGGACGGCAACGTCGGCCAGATCGTGCGCCCCGCCACCGTCACGCTGACGCTGAGCGGTAACCCCACCAGCAAGGTGGTCGGCATGCCGGTCTTCCTGCGCATCATCACCGGGGACGCCAAGTCGTTCACCAACGGCCCGACGAACGCCAACGCCCGGTGGACGTGCACGGGGTTCGAGAACCGTCAGCTCAAGGACAAGTACCCGATCTGCCCGCGCGGCAGCCAGGTGGTGCGCCTCCTGCGGTTCCAGAGCTGCTGGGACGGTAAGAACACCGACAGCGCCAACCACCGCACGCACGTCGCGTTCACCGGGGCCGACGGGTCGTGTCCCAGCGGGTTCCAGGCCATCCCGGCCCTGGAGCAGCGCATCACCTACAACGTGCCGCCCGGTCCGGGCTTCGCGCTCGACAGCTTCCCCGAGCAGCTCCACAAGCCGGTCACCGACCACGGCGACTTCATCAACGTGATGTCGGAAGCGCTGATGAAGCAGGCCGTCGACTGCATCAACAACGGCAGGCGCTGCGGCTGACCCTGACATCACCGACCGGTAGAACCGGGACACGCGCGCATGGGCGTGGGGGCCCGGGCGGGGGCGGCCGGGGGGGGGGGCGCGGCGCAGGGGCCC
>NZ_JBEZFH010000307.1:0-6317 GCF_040649355.1 Sphaerisporangium sp. NPDC049002
GGGAGATCCAACCCGCCCGGCTCGGGGCGGGCGACTCCGAGGCCCGCGAGGTCTACGTGCCGCGCCCCTGGCGCGAGATGATCGGGTCGGAGCACCTGTCGCACCTGCTGAGCCGGGACGAGACCGGCGGGCGGCCCATCGGCACCGAGCTGGCCGGGGCGCTGCGCCTCGCGCACGAGGAGCTGGGCGTACGGGCGGTCCGCGCCCACGCGATCCTCGGCGACGACCTCGGGGTGTACCGCGAGGTCGACGGGGTGCCGGTGTACGACTTCACCGGAGTGGACCGGGTCTACGACACCCTCATGGGACTCGGCCTGCGCCCGGTGGTCGAGCTCGGGTACATGCCGCGCGACCTGGCCGCCGACCCGTCGAAGACCGTGTTCGGCTACAGGGCGATCATCTCCCCGCCGAAGGACTACGGCCGCTGGGGCGACCTGGTCCAGGCGCTCGTACGGCACCTCGTGGACCGCTACGGGTTGAACGAGGTGGCCGCCAACTGGTCCTTCGAGGTCTGGAACGAGGCCAACCTGGAGGTGTTCTGGAGCGGCACGCCGGAGGAGTACTTCCGGCTGTACGACGTGACGGCGGCGGCCGTGAAGAGCGTCGACGCCGGTCTGCGCGTGGGCGGCCCGGCAAGCGCGGCCAACGGCTGGGTCGAGGAGCTGATCGCGCACACGGCCGGCTCCGGCGCGGCGCTCGACTTCGTCTCCACCCACACCTACGGCAACGCCCCGCTCGACTGGCGGCCCGTCCTCGCCAGGCACGGCAGGGCGGGCACGCCGATCTGGTGGACCGAGTGGGGGCCCACCCCCACGCACTTCCACGGCATCGGCGACGGGCCCTTCGGCGCGGCGTTCCTGCTCCACGGGATGAAGTCGGCGGCGGGACGCGTCGACGCGCTGTCGCACTGGGTGGCCTCCGACCACTTCGAGGAGCTCGGCCGCCCGCCGCGCCTCTTCCACGGAGGCTTCGGCCTGCTCACGGTCGGCAACCTGCGCAAGCCCCGCTACTTCGCGCTCCGCCTGGCCGAACGGCTCGGCGACCACGAGCTGGCCACGCGGGTCACGGGCGACGTCGCCGGGGTCGAGGCGTGGGCGGCGCGTCACGACGACGGCCGCATCGGGGTGCTCGTGTGGAACGGCACGCTCAACCAGGCCCAGGCGGGAGGCGCCCCGATCCTCGAACGGCGCGTCACCCTCACCCTGGACGGGCTTCCCGCCGACCGTTACGAGCTGACCCACCACCGCGTGGCCGCCGGGCACTCCGACATCCAGGCCGTGTGGGCGTCCCTGGGCGGCGGCGACTGGCCGGACGCGGACCAGTGGGACGAGCTGCACGCCCGCGACACCCTCGACCACCTCCACCCCCCGGCGCCCGCGCACCCCACCTCCGGCACCCTCAGCCTCACCTTCGACCTCCCCATGCCCGCCGTCTCCTCCATCGAACTACGCCCGTCACGGGACGGCTGAACGCGGAACGCCCCCCCGCGCCACGGCCGGCGAACGCGTGTCACCCCGCGATGCGCGGGGTGACGCACATTCGTCACCTCCAGGCGCTCAGCAGGTCGTCGGGGACGATCGTGGGCAGCCCGTCGACCGTGGACCCGCTCCGGGACACCGCCAGCAGAGGGGTGGTGTCGTCCGCTCCCGGCAGCAGGGAGCGGTGGAGAACCAGCCGGGCGAGGTCGTGGCCGTCGAAGGGGCGGTTCTCCAGCCACTTGATCGAGCCGACGGCCGTGACGCGCTTGGCGACCGGCGCGCGATCGGCCGCCACGATGTCGATCTCAGGGTCGTTGGTGCGCGTCCAGTAGCCTCCGACCGCTCCGGTGCCCTCGGGAAGGATGCTGCCTGGCATCCTGAACAGGGCCTCCCGGACGACCGCCTCCACTGCCCGGCCCCGCCATGCCGTCCATGACTTCTTGATCCGCTGCAGCACCAGGTCGCCGCGACCACGCTCCACCTCCACGAGATAGGGGCCGAGCAAGCTCAGCCAGAAGCGCAGGTGCGGGTCCGCCACCACGTACCGCGTCTCCCTCGAAGGACGGGTGGAGAGTGGTACGAGGGCTTCGACCATCCGTTTCGTGGTGAGCAGGTGCAGTGCCCTGTTCAGTGAGGCCTGGGGCATGCCGCCCGCCGCCCGGCCGATGAGAGAGAAGCTGCGCTCTCCTGAGCCGATCGCGGTGAGGACCTGCCGCGCCATGGCCCCGGTGGGGAACTCCGCCACCAGGGCGCGCTCACCGCTCACCAGCAGGGCGGACGTGGGATCCATGACGGCGTCCCCGAGATAGTCGAAGACGCTGTCGCCTTCAGGCCATTCGTCGAGGACCAGCGGGAGCCCGCCGGTCACCAGATACGCGTCGAACGCGTCGGCGGCCGGCAGCGAGAGCATTTCGGCGACCTCGGCCGGATTGAGCGGGGGGATCACCATCTCGGTGGCGCGCTGGTGGAACGGACGGCCGTACTCGTTGAGCGCTTCCATCATCGCCAGGTCGGAACCGATGCACAGCAGCAGGACGGGGCGCTTCGACAGTTCCCGGTCGTAGACCTTCTGCAGGGTGCCCTCGAACCCCGGATCGTTGGCGATCAGGTACGGCATCTCGTCGATGACGACGACGCTGGGACGATCGGCGGGCGACGCCGCCGCGAGCAGATGCAAAGCGGCGTCCCACGTCCGCGGGGCCTGTTCCTGGAAGGCTTGGGCTCCCGGAAGTGAGGAAGAACGGGCGGCGTCGGTGAACAGCGCAAGATCGGCCTGGAGACTCGGCTGCGCGGAGGCGGTGAAGAACAGGTGGGGTACGTCGGCTCGCCCGATGAACTCCTCGGTCAGGCGGGACTTGCCGACGCGCCGCCGCCCGCGCATGAGCACCGCTCGGCCGGGACGTCCTGCCCGGCCTCCCGCCTCGGTCCGTGCGAGCATGCGCGAGAGCGCGGCGAGCTCTCCCCGCCTGCCGATGAATCCATCCATACGTCCTCGCAGGCACTCATAGGTGAAACACTCATAGATGAGAGTATCAAGTTTGAGTGTCTTAGACCTCGACCGGCGAGCGGCCGGGCCGGGCCGTGTGCCGAGGCTGACGCCGACGCGAGCCCTTTGGCCGGGAGGGCGCTCCTGCCGCACCTTCGTGTGTACATGGTCTGAAGTGGGCATTTAGCCGTATATCGGGGGAAAGGGCATGAACCATGCGTCGACGGGAGGTGCTCGCACTCGGCGCGGGGCTCGTGGCGCTGGCCGCGGGATGCGGGAGCACCACCGGTTCACGCTCGCTCGCCGCGACGCGGCTCTCGATGGTCGTCCCCGGGCCGTACGGGGGCGAGGCCGACCGGGTCGCGCGGGCCCTCGCCGGCACGGCCGAGCGGGCCGCGCTGGCCGGCCAGGTGCGGGTCGTCAACCGCCCGCCGCACGTCGCGCTGACGGAGTTCGCCCGCGCGCGGCGCGCCGACCAGATCCTCATGGCCGAGCCCGAACTGGTCGGCACCGTACGGACCGTCCGGCCCGCGGGCGCCTTCGCCAGGACCACGCCGCTGGCCAGGCTCTGCGGCGAGTGGGAGGTGCTGGTGGTCCCGGTGTCCTCGCGCCTCGGGTCGTTCGGCGCGTTCGCCGACGCGATGCGGCGCGATCCGGCCAGGCTGGCGGTGGCGGGCAGGGCCGAGGGCGGGATGGACCACGTCCTGTTCGGCATGCTCGCCCAGAGCCTCGGCCTGGACGCGCGTCTGCTCCACTACGTGGCCTACCCGACCAGCGACGAAGCGGTCACCGCGCTCTCGGGCGGGGGCGTGGTGGCGGCGCTCGGCAGCCATGCCGGGGTGCGCGAGCGCGTACGGGCCGGAGAGCTGCACGCGCTGGCGGTCTCCTCGCCCGACCGCATCCAGGGTCTGGACGCCCCGACGCTGCTGGAGTGCGACGTACACCTGTCCTGCGCCAACTGGCGCGGCCTGCTCGGTGCCGGTGACCTCGCCGACGACGACCGGGCCGCCCTCATCGGCCTGTGCCACGACATCGCGGACTCGGCGCGCTGGAGGGCGCTGTGCGCGCGGAACGGCTGGACCCCGCTGTACCTGGAGGGCGAGGAGTTCCGGCAGTGGCTGCGCGTGGAGTCCGCCCGGCTGAGCCGGGCACTCGGCGAGCTGGGCCTGCGCGCCTGAGCGGCCACGGCCGCCGGGGAGAGTGTCGAGGCCGTTCGCCGACGCCGACGCCGACGCCGACGCCGTCTCGGTCACCGGCACCAACCGCGTGGCAGCGTCGCGACCGCGTGCGTCGAGCCGAAAACCCTTGTCGTCGATGATCGGTCTGGCTCTACTCTGGCCGGGCGGTGAGGTCTTCGATACGGAAGGGTTGGTCATGGACGTCGAGTGGTCGGTCTACCCGAAGATGGCGCGGCGTGCGGGCCCTGTCCCGCACACCGGCGGCCCGTGGGTGGCCACCGAGAAGATCCACGGCGCGCATCTGGCGGTGGTGTGCGACGGCACATCGGTATGGCCTGCCAAGCGGCGGGTCCTGCTGTCGGAGGCGGAGCTCGACTCCTTCTTCGGGCTGTCGCGGATCTGGCCGGATCTGGCGGTCACGGCCGCCGAGATGGCCCGGTTCCTGCGTGGCCTGGAGGGGTTCGATGGCAACCTGGTGCTCTATGGGGAGTTGGCCGGCGGTCACTATCCGCATCCTGAGGTGACGGCGGTGCCCGGCGTCCAACCAGTGCAGACAGGCGTGTGGTACTGCCCTGATCTGGTATGGATCCTGTTTGACGCGGCCTTCGAGACCGAAGAGGGCGTCGTCTGGCTCGCCGATGACACCCTGCGCCAGGCGGCCGCTCGGGCGGGAGCGCGTTGCGTGCCGCGCCTCGCCGAAGGGGCGCTGTCCACGCTCGGCGAACTACCGCCGGCCTTTTCCAGCCGGCTCCCCGCACTGCTCGGGTTGCCCGCCTTGGCGGACAACCTCGCCGAGGGGCTGGTGCTCAGACCGGCCGGGCGCTGGAAGGCGAGCACGCGGGCCATCCCGCGTCCATTGGTCAAACGCAAGCATCCGCGCTTCGCTGAGGACTCCCGCTATCAGGGTGCCCGGCCGTATGTGCCGCCGGTCGAGGGAGCGGCAGGTGTCCCGGGATGGCTTGTCGCCGAGGCGGTCGAGCGGCTCACCCCGGCGCGTGCGGCAGCGGTGCTGAGCAAGCTCGGACCCGCCACCGCGATCGAACCACTGGCCGAGGAGATCCTCACCGACCTCCTCGACGACCTGGAGGAGGACCTCGGGGGCCTGGAACCCGGACAGCGCACCGCGCTGCGAGGCGCGCTCGCCACAGGCGTCGCGGCACTGGCTCGCATCGATCACGACCACCGTGCCGGGGGTCCCCCGGTCGCGGGGGATGGCGCGGCTGCCGGGGGACGCACAGGGCGATGATCCCGCCGCCCGGCGACGCCGCTCCGGCCGCAACCCCTCTCCCCCTCCAGAGCGCCCTCGATTTCGTGTCACGGTTCGTTGAGGAGGTAATCCATGGTGCGAGTGGCAGTAAGTAACGGCCCCTGACACAACCTGTAGGGGTTGTTGTGGCGGCGCCCACTACATGTAGGATCCTGATCGTTGCTGGTTCGCTCTGCGGAGCGAGGTAAGAGGGAACCCGGTGCGATTCCGGGGCTGCCCCGCAGCGGTGAGCGGGAACGACCGCCGTCACATGAGCACTGGGCAGCGGAAGGCCTGGGAAGCGACGGCCACTAGGCGTGAGAAGACGCCCGCGAGTCCGAAGACCTGCCGGTGACATGTCGTCCAGGCCTCGAGGGAGGGCCGCGGACGGGGTATCCGGCCTGCCCGCTCGGCGCGACGCCTGCCGGTCGTGCTCCGACGCGTGCCCTCCTTGCGGGGATTCGAGCGCAACGAGGGAGAGCACGTGACCGTGACACGCGATTTGCCACTGCCGTACCAGACCGGGGACAGGCGCCTTGCCATCGAGGAGGCCGCCGCCCGGGTCGTCACCGATCCCGCCAACTCCCGGATCGCCGCCGGGCTGCTGGCCGAGGAGATCGCGGACGAGGCGGCGGCGCACGGCGTGCGGACGTTCTCGGAGTCGATCGCCGCCACGCACGCGGCGGGGCTGATCCAGGATGAGCTGGCCGAGTTCGTGCGGGCCAACGCGGACGTGCTGGACGAGCTGGTCGACCCCGAGGGCGACGCGCGTTTCGAGTACTTCGGGCTGCGCACCGTCTACGACCGCTACCTGCTGCGCCACCCCGTCACGCGCGGCGTGCTGGAGGCGCCTCAGCACTTCTTCCTGCGCGTGGCCTGCGGGCTCGCCGGCACGGTGGCCGAGGCCGCGGAGCTCTACCGGCTGATCT
>NZ_JBEZFH010000308.1:0-6306 GCF_040649355.1 Sphaerisporangium sp. NPDC049002
GACTGCGGCGAGTAGTACAGGTACGCCCAGCGGTTGGTGGCGAAGGCCGGGTCGAGCGCGATGCCGAGCAGCCCGCTCTCGTTGGCGGTGAAGACCGCTCCGCCTGTGATCCGGCTGCTTCGTCCTGTTGTCGCGACTGACGCGCGACTCTTCTCGCGATACCGCTCTCCAGGCGATTCCTCTCGACGCCACCATGTGAGCTCCGCGCATCACCATCGCTTTCGCTCACTTTCCGAAAGAGTAAATCGGCCATGTCTGAAATCACGCCAGAAAGCCCCTTCTCTGTACACCGAATTCGTCGTACGAGCACGGAATTCCCGGCTCCATGATGAGTTCTGAACCCACACCGCTCCAGGTGATCGCCGAGCATACGATCACGATCCCCGCCGGGGAGATCGTCCTGCGGGACGAGGGCAGCGAGACGAGCTGGAAGGTCGAGATCGGGGCCTTCCGGCTGGCGCCGTATCCCGTGACCCGCGAGCTGTATGACGCCGTCCGAGGGGAGGCGCCCGTGACCTCCGCGCGGGCGCCGGTGACCGAGGTGTCCTGGCTGGAGGCCGTCCGGTTCTGCAACCGGCTGTCGCGGGCGACGGGGCTCCTCCCCTGTTACTCGATGGGCGAGGACCCCGACGGGCTGGACGTGGTACGCGATCGGGAGGCCGGCGGCTTTCGCCTCCCGTCCGAGGCCGAGTGGGAGTACGCGTGCAGGGCCGGCACCTCCGGCGTCCGCTACGGAGAGCTGGACGAGATCGCCTGGCACCGCGGGAACTCCGGCGGCGAGGTTCACGACGTCGCGACCAGGGCGCCGAACGCCTGGGGCCTGTACGACATGATCGGCAACGTGTGGGAGTGGTGCTGGGATCTCTATGACCCCACGGTCTACGGCCCTTACCGCGTGTTCCGGGGCGGCGGGAGTCATGACCGCCCCCGGGGATGCCGGGCGTCGTGCCGCCGTAAGAGTCACCCGGCCTTCCGCATCGACGACCTCGGATTCCGGCTCGCCCGCTCGCTGTGAGCGTGAGCGCCCCCTCACTGAGGCCGGAGCGGGGAGGCGGCGCCGTCAGCGAGGGGCCCGTCGCAGGCGAAGGCAGAAGCAGCCGGCCTCGCGGTCGTACCAGGCGTCGCCGCCGTTCGCCCGCGCGAGGCTGCGGACGATCCACAGCCCGAGACCCGTCCCCTCCGTCTCCGGCTCGGCGCTCGGCCCACGGCTGAACCGCTCGAACAACCGGGGGATGAACGGCTCCGGCACACCTGCCCCGTGGTCGCACACGCGGATCTCGATCGAGACGGCGTCCCCCGAGACGGGCACCTCGACCGGCGGGCGCCCGTAGGCGAAGGCGTTGTCCAGATAGTTCTCCATCATCGCGGCGAACTCCTTGCGGTCGACCAGGGCCACCAGGTCGGGGCGGCACGACAGGCGCACGTCCCGGGCCCTTGTGTCCAGCTCGCCGAGCCGCTCCAGGAGGAATTCGAGCACCGGGACGCGTTCCAGCGCGGCGGACGCGCCCTGCGCGTCGATCGTGGACGCGGTGAGGAGCTTGCGGACGAGCACCTGCAGCCGGGCCGTGCGTTCGGCGATGCGGTCGATGATGTCGGCCCGCTGTTCCTCGGCAAGCGCGGCCAGGCGGTCGCGCAGCACGTCGACCAGCACGCTGATCGCGGCCAGCGGGTTGTGCAGCTCGTGGGCCGCGATGGCGACCACGACGTTCTGACGCTCCAGTGCCGCTTCGAGCTCCCTTTCGAGGTGGCGCTGGCGCGTGATGTCGCGGAGCGCCGCCACGTACAGGTTCTCACCTTCCAGGGTCGTGGCCGTGACCCGCATCTCGACCACCCGTCTTCCTCCGCCGGGCAGCATCAGGTCGATCTCGGCCGCCTCGCCCGCGACGATCGGGAAGCCGAACGGGGTTTCGATGAGCTCCCCCGCGTCGCGGGCGAAAAGGTCCGCGGCCGCCGGGTTGCACAGGCGGATGATGCCGCTCTCGTCGACCGCGACGATCCCGTCCGCCGACGCCGACACGATCGCGTCGGTGATGTCGTTGCTGGAGCCGGCATCAATGGTGCTCCGCGCCCGTACGTCGGCCGTGGAGTCCTTTTCGTGGTGAGGATTCCTCATCGTCCCTCACCCCTGCGTCCCTTCCTCGGACTCGACCGGCCCCCACATGCTCACCGGTGTGGGACGCGCCGTCAGGATGTGGGTGCTGCCGCGCAACCGCTCGCCGATGTGCATTCCGGTGCCGTCGACGGTGACCCGGCGGATGCTGTGGTCGTGGGTGGAGCCCCGTGCCCGGAGGACCGCGATGGCCCGCTGGATCTCGCCCTCGTGTTCCAGGTACTGGAGCAGGATCGAGACGTCGGCGAAGTCGGCGATCTCCATGACGATCGCCTGCGCGCCCGACGGTGTGAGCCGCCCGGTGGGTGTCGAGGTGAAGAGCGTCGTGATCTCCTTGCGGCGGACGATCGCTCCCAGCGCGAGGACGAAGTCCAGCAGCGACCTGGGAGAGACGACGCGTTCGAGCGCGGACAGCGTGTCGACGACAAGCCGCCCGGGGGCGAACTCGTCGATGGTCCGCCTGAGCTGGAGGAAGTGGTCCTCCAGCGACGCGACCTCCGGGTAGTCGGACATGATCCGGAGCAGGCCCGAGCCTTCCATGGCCCGCAGGTCCATGCCCCAGCCGGCGGCGTCGCGGAAGAGCTGCTCGCGGCTCTCGTCGAAGGTGCGGAGCACGCAGCGCTCCCCCGCCTCGACCCCGGAGGCCACGAACCGTAGGCCCGCCAGCGTCTTGCCCGTGCCGGTGGGCCCAGTGATCAGCACGGTCGCGTCCTGGTAGAAGCCGCCCCCGCACATCGTGTCCAGCTCGGCGCTGCCCGAGGAGACGCGGACCAGTGACGCGCCCGCCGGGGACAGGAGGAACGCCATGGGGACGACCACGATCCCCTCCTCCGGGGCGATGGTGAAGAGCCATTCCCCGGTGCGGTGCGCGGCACCGCGGAACTTGACGATCTCGACGGTCCGGCTGCGCCGCTCCTGCCGCAGGACGTTGCGAAGGATGATGACGTTGTCGAACACGAACTCCTCGACGCCGTAGCGGGTCACGCCGTCGTACTCCTCGGGCCGCTCGGCGGTGAGCACCGAGGTGACGCCCAGGGTCTCCAGGGCGAAGGCGATCTGGAAGAGCTCGTGGCGGATGGTACGGAAGTCGGAGAAGCGGGTGAAGATCGCGCCGAGCGAGTCGAGGGCGACACGGCGGGCCCCGGTCTGGCGGACGGCGTGCTTGATCCGCGACACCAGCCCGCCGAAGTCGTAGGACCCGACGGCCGGGGCGTCCTCGCCCGTCCCCGCCGACGCGTCGACGAAGGCCCATTTCCCCTGGCTCTCCCACTGCTCGATGGAGAACCCCAGCGAGGCCGAGTTGCGGCGGATGTGGGCAGAGGTCTCCTCGAAGGTGACGAACACCCCGGGCTGGTCGAAGAGCATGATCCCGTGCGCGAGGAACTCGACGGCGAAAAGCGTCTTGCCGCTACCGGTCGTGCCGCTCACGAGCGTGGACCTGCGCGCGGGAAGGCCGCCCAGGGCGACCTGGTCGAAGCCGTTGATCCCCGTGGGCATCCGCTCGATCGCGTCGCTCCCGGTCATCGTCCCCACCTTTCCGGCGAAACCTCGTCCGTGCCGGGGAAGCCGAGCGCGAAGGCGGCGCGGTCGTGATCGGACAGATCCCCGATCACCCGCCGCGGCGGGAGCGGCGCGAGCCTGTCCACGGTCGGAGTGGCCAGAACCCGGCCCTCCTCGGCCAGGCAGGGCCGTTCGGCGACGTCGACGATCTCGATCTCGTACGCGCCGGAGACGAAGGAGTCGCACAAGAACCGCAGGTTCACCTCTGCGGCTTTGGACCGTTCCGTATGTCCGGTCACGTAGAGCCTGAACGTGTAGGTGGTCACGCCGGCTCCCGTCCTTTCGGCGACAGCGTCCCGTCATGGACGCCAGGTCCGTTCCGGCCCCCGTTTTGTTCCTGACTGTTCCCCACGAGTAACGTCACAATCAGGAGCCAATGGCCGAAAAGTGCAGGTCGAGACAGCTATGACGCAGCGGACACCGTTCACGCCCGTACCGGAACCGGGACCTCCGATGATCCGCGTACTCGTGGTCGAGGATCAGCAGGCGCTCGCCGACGCGCTGGAGATCGCGATCGGCGCACAGCCGGACCTGGACTGCGTGGGAGCCGTGGGGACGGTCGAGGCCGCCATCCCGATGGCGGAGGCTCACCGCCCCGACGTCGTGCTCATGGACATCCACCTGCCCGGCGCCGACGGGATCGATGGAACCCGGCGCGTGAAGGCCCTTCGGCCCGACGCCCGCGTCCTCATCCTGACCGGGGACGCGACCCCCGATTTCCTCGCCGCCGCCTCCGGCGCGGGCGCGGCGGGGTTCCTCGCCAAGGACAGTTCGTTCCCCGACATCCTCGACGCGATCCGCTCCCCCATGGATGACAAGGTGATCGTCGAGGGCGAAACCCTCAAGGTGCTCTTCGCGGCCTTCCGGCCCGTCCCGGTCTCCGCCGGAGGGAACCGGCTTCCCGGCGGCGGTATCCGGCCGAGGCTCACCGTGCGCGAACTGGAGGTCCTGGGACTGATGGGCGAGGGGCTCGACCCCCGGGCGATCGCCGAACACCTGATCGTGAGCCCGCACACCGCCCGCGGCCACGTCAAGAACATCATGACGAAGCTGGGCGCCCACAGCCAGTTGGAGGCGGTCATCGTGGCCACGCGATCGGGGCTCCTCTCCGGCCCCCAAATTCCTGGCCAAAAACCCCGAAACAGCCCATATGGGGGTGTTCATCGGCCCACCTGAGGGTCGCGAACGTCGGTGAGGCCCATCTAGCGTCTTGAGCATGAGGAACGCCATTCCGCGTTCCGGCCCCAAACTCCCGCCTCGTCATCGCGGTCGCACGTCCACGCATCGCACCGGACACGGCCGACGGCTCGTGAGGGAGAGAGGACTCAGATGGACAGGTCGCGCTTGACCTACCTGTGGGAGTACATAGACGGGCTCGACCTTCCGCCGGATTTCGGCAGTGCGTGCCACGCGCCTCCCGAGCCCTCCAACGAGGATGAGATCGCCCAGGCCAAAAGGACGGCCTCCCGGGCGCTCGGCAAGCTGGACCGGGCGCTACAGCGGCAGCGGCAGTTCGCCTCCGACGCCTCACACGAGCTGCGCGGCCCCATCGCCGGGTTGCGGGCGCAACTGGAGGAGGCCCGGCTTCATCCCGGCGAAGACGATCTTCCGGAGGTGATCCGGCGTGCCCTGGCCGATATCGACCGTCTGGAGGCGATCGTCGGGGACCTGCTCCTGCTGTCCCGGTTCGAGGCGAAGGCGCGATCCGCGTGGGAGCGAGTGGACCTGGCGGCGCTGGTCCGGGCTGAGGTGACGCGGCGCGCGGATCCGATCGGGGTGCGGATGCGGCTCGACGAGGGCGTCTGCGTCGACGTCGTCCCGGTCCAGATCAGCCGGGTGCTCACCAACCTGCTGGACAACGCCCAGCGTCACGCCGAGCGGATTGTGCGAGTCGACGTCGTCCGCAGCGCGCGCACCGGGGACGTGATCGTCTCCGACGACGGCGAGGGGATCGCCGAGAGCGACCGGGAACGGATCTTCCAGCGGTTCACCCGCCTGGCGGCGGCCCGCGCCCGCGACCACAGCGGCACCGGGCTCGGCCTGGCGATCGCTCGTGAGATCGTCCAGGCCCACCACGGCGTGCTCGTCGCCGCCGGCTCACCTGACGGCGGTGCGTGCTTCGCGCTACGCCTTCCTCTCACCGACCCGGCCCCAGCGCCGTGAATGTGATCCCACCTCGGGAACCGCCCGTCACCCGCGGTCGAGCCTCGCGTGAGGGCGCGAGACCTCGGCTGCCCCTCACCGCCCAGGGCAGGTGGTCCGCCCTCACGCCAGAGCGGGGGTCCGGTCGACGTCCAGGACCGCCTTGCCGGCGACGCGACGGCCGAGCAGGGCCCCGGCGGCCTCGGTGACGCGGTCCCAGGGTCCCCGCCAGCCGACCTCCGGTGAGAGGCGGCCCGCCGCGAGGAACTCCAGCAGGGTGGCGAGGTCCGGCCCGACCTCGGTGACGTCGCCGAACGTGCTCATCGTCCTGGAGGGGCCGAGGGAGAACAGCGAGTGCGGCGCGAACACCGCCGGCTCGTCCGACGCCCAGCCGACGCACTGCACGTCCCCGCCGGGGGCCAGGAGCGCCCAGGCGGCGGCCAGCTGCCTCCCGCCCACGGTGTCCTGTATTTGGTGGACCGCCCGGTCGACGC
>NZ_JBEZFH010000309.1:0-6303 GCF_040649355.1 Sphaerisporangium sp. NPDC049002
TTGGTCCAGCAGGACGCGCGGGTCGTCGCCTTCCCCTCCCATGGAGGACGCCTTCGATGGTCCGGAGGGGCGACCCCCTGCGAGAGGGGCGCCAGGGAGGTGGTTGTCAGGCGGCGTAGCTCGGGTAGCCGTAGCCCACGACCTGGGAGGTCGGGCGGGTACGGATCTCGACCTTGCCGTTGCCCGTGTTGCCCTCGACGGTCTTGATCGTCCCGTCGCCGTTGTCCTTGACGACGAAGCCGACGTGGTCGATGTCGTCCAGGCTCTTGCCGCGGCCCCAGTCGAAGAAGACGACCGCGCCGGGCCTCGGAGTGCTGCCCCAGCGGTCCTGGGACGCGAACCACTTGGCGTGCGCGACGGTGTAGGCGTCGGTGCCGACGGTGTCCTGCATGCCGAGCTGGGTGCCGACCCAGGAGACGAACATGTCGCACCAGGCGGCGTCGGCGTACCCGGCGATGGTGCCGCTGTCACGGGCCACGGTCTCCCTGGCCCTCGGAGTGCTCATGTACCAGGAGTGGAACTTGGTGCCGCCACCGGCGCTGTTCTCGGAGATGCCGACCTGTCGCTCCGCGAGGCTCAGCAGCTGCTCGGCGGAGACCCGCCTCACGGATTCCGGAGCCTGCACGGTCATGGGCGCCTCGGCGCCGGCGAGGTTGTGGATCGTGTCGTCGGCGGAGGCGTTGGCCGCGAGGGCCGTGCCCGTCACCGCCTGGGCGAGGACCAGGCCGCCGAAGGCGAAGGCTTTGAGATGGTTCTTCGGGGCGTCCAGAAGCCGATGTATCGACATTGACAAGGGGATACTCCTTCTTCCAAGCCGCCTACCGGGTTAGCTGACGGGTTCGGGCGTGGAAGTTCGCCCTACGGGATCGTCCGTGGGAGTGACGATCCCGATTCACCCCAGAGGAGGTGGGTCCCCGGCTCCGCGCGATGCGGACTCGGCGTAGCGCGTAGCGGCGGGAGAGGGATCTCCGCAGTGGACCGAGCCGCGCTGTGCAATCTCCACGGCACGAGCGGGGTACTCAAACGGGCAGTACCTGTGCCAGGAGTCCACTCAGAGTAATACATCGGACAAACACATGCAAACAGGACAAACCTCTGGGCTATGACGGGGGACTGGAGGGCAAACCTGCCTTGACCGCGCCGGGGCCGGTGGCCTCCGGGCTGGGGTTCACCCGCCTTGACCTGGGTACGGAGGAGCGCTCCTGCCGCCGGGCGCGACCTCGGCGCCATCGGCGGCACCGGTGCGGAGAGTCGGGATGAGCCGGGCGAAAGTGATAGTTGTGATGCCTCGCACCGCTGGTGTCAAGCGGGCTGGAGTGACGAGGGCACACGGATGGTGCGTGAGGCACGAGGCACCGGAGGTCCGCCTTGGGAACCGGGATCTCCGGCACCGACCCCGCGGAAGGGAGGCGGCCCGGCCGGACCACAACGAGAACAGCGAGACCTGGCTGATCCGTCGTTGTCCTCCGTTCATCGGTTGTTCCCCCCTGCGTCGGGTCACCCGGTTACGTTGCTTGCGTCGTGAAAGTGTCAATGCCCGGCGTGGAGAGGAACGGTCGAAGCCGCGTGCGGGAGCAGGTGCCGGCCGTAGCCTGGGTGGAGTCGCCCCTCCAGTTGCTGTGCGCGGTCGAGGCGCGGTACGCCGGGGTCGTCGGGGCGGGCACGCGCGTGGTGACCCGCGCCAAGCTGCCCGGGCTCCGCGTCACCCGCACGGAGCTGACCACCCTCGACCTGCCCGCCGGGCTGGAGATCGAGACCGCCGAGGGCGGGATGCCCCGTCCGGGCCGCGACTCCGCGTGGGTCCTCGGAGACGCCTTCTCCGGCAGGATGCAGCTCACCTCGCTCACCGCCGCGCCCACGCGCATGGTCCTGGTGGACGACGGCCTGGCCACGATCCGCCTCCTTGAGCTGCTCACCGCGAGGCTCGGCACCCCCCTCGTGCGCGCCCGCGCCAAGGCGAGCCCGACGCGGCGGATGCTGGGGGCGGCCGCCGCGATCCGGCTGCGGGCCGCCGCCCGGGCCGGACGGCTCACCGTGTTCACCGCGCTGCCCGTGCCCGCCGAGCTGGCGAAGGCCGTACGGGAGATCGGGGCCGAGCTGGTGACCCACGACTTCGCCTGGCTGCGCTCCCAGCCCGCGGTCGCCCATCCCCGGCCCGCCGAGAGCACGGTCGTCCTCGGCACGTCGCTGGTGCGAAACGGGCTGATCCACCGCGACCGCTACCTCGCCTGGCTCTTCGCCCTCAAGGGGCCGCTGGCCTACTACCCGCACAGGCGGGAGGACCCCGGCGACCTGGCGGCCGTCCGCGGCCACCCGGGCGTCACCGTGTACGACGGCGGGGTCCCCGTCGAGATGACCCTGCGGGACCTGCGGCCGGGGCAGCGGGTGCTGAGCCTGCCCTCCACGGCGGTCACCTCGCTGCGCGTCCTGCTGTCGGCGCGCGGCGTCCCCGTGGAGACCGTGGAGGTCCCCGACGACTGGTGGACGCCGACGGCGACGGTCTCCCTCCGATCACACCTCCAGATGTTCGCGCACGAAAGGGCTTCTCCTTGACCCGGGTTCTCGCTGTGGCCGATTCGGACTCCTACCTGAAGTGGGCGGCGGGTCTCCTCGACCAGCTCCCCGCCGGGTGGACGTCGACGCTGGCCGTGGTGCGCACGCCGATCGTCCCGTCCCCGGGTCAGATCGCCGCCGCCGTCAACGGGACGCGGTTCGACACCGAGGAGCCGCCGGCGGTGGTGCCGGCGCGGGGCCTTCGCCGCCTCGCCGAGCGGATCAGGCCGGACGTCGTGCTGGTCTCCTGCACGGGGCCCGTGGTCGACGTGCTGGTGAGCGAGGTGTTCGACGGGCTGAGCCCCCGCCCGGTCTTCGTGTCGGGCCTTCCTGGCATCTCGATCCCCGCGACGGAGAAGGCCTGGCTGTACCGGGGCGGATGCGATCTCTTCGTCGTGCACAGCGGCAGGGAGGTCGAGGAGTTCGCCCGCATCGGCAGGGAGCTGGGCGCCGAGGGCGAGATGGCGCTCGCCCGCCTGCCCTACCTCGACCACGCCCTCGCCCGCCCCACGTCCGCCGACCGGCTCGTCTTCCCCTCGACGACCGGGCGGCCCGGCCCCGCGCCGCTCACCGCGCGGGCCGTGCCGTCCGAGGCGGGCGAGACCGGGCCGTCCGAGGCCGGCGAGACCGTGGCGGAGGAGGGCGGGAGGCGGGTGGTGTTCGCGACCCAGGCGAAGGTGCCGAAGCGGCGCGAGGAGCGGGAGGGCATCCTGCTCGCCCTGGCCCGGCTCGCCGAGGCCCGCCCCGACCTGGACGTGGTGGTCAAGCTCCGGGCCCTTCCGACCGAGCGCCAGACCCACAACGAGCGGTACCACTACGAGCGGCTGTGGCGCGGGCTCGTCGAGACGGGCGCGGTGCGCGACGGCGGCGTGAGGTTCGCGGCGGGCGCGATGCGCGAGCACCTCTCCGAGGCGGCGGCGTTCGTGACGGTCAGCTCCACGGCGGCGCTTGAGGCGATCGCGGGGAGGGTCCCGTTGCTGGTGCTGTCCGACTTCGGGGTGAGCGCGGAGATGATCAACCTGGTGTTCGAGGACAGCGGATGCCTCGGCACCCTGGAGGAGCTCACCCGCGGCGAATTCCGGCAGCCCGCCGCCGCCTGGCGCGACGCCAACTACTTCCACGACCCGGCCGTGAGCGACTGGGTGGTCAAGCTCGCCGTGCTGGTGGAGCGGGCGCGCGCCGGCGGCCTGCCCCCGGTCCGGCCGCTGCTCGACGGTCCCGGGCACGCCGCGGCCCGTCGCCGCGCCCGCCTGCGCGTCGAGGTCCCGCCGGACGTCCTGCGCGTGGGCTACCGCGCCGGCCGCCGCGTCCGCCGCTACCTCAAGGCGCTCGGCTAGCAGGTACGCCGCGGCCGGGGGCCGCCCGGGGAGACCGGGCGGCCCGCACGGGTCAGACGGGGTTCAGATACCAGATCTGGTCGCCCGCGACGATGCCGAGGCCGGAGTCGGTGTTGCCGGTGACCGTCTGCTGGTCCAGGGTGGTGCCGCCGCCGGGAGGTGTGTCGAGCACCTTGCCGCTGAAGCGGTTGACCAGGAAGGACGTCCCGTCCGCGACCCGCTGGAAGGTCCATTGCTGGCTGGTCGCGGTGCCGCAGGTCGCCTGCCTGATCTGGACGCCGGTGGACGTGCTCGCCGAGACCAGGTCCAGGCACTTGGCGCTGTTGACGTTCACCAGCTTCCAGTACGACCCGGTGGCCTGGAGCGTCCACCGCTGGCTGGTGGCTCCGGACGGGGCGTTGTGCGTGATCAGCGCGCCGGACGCGGTGGAGCCGCCCGCGGGCTCCGCGTTGTCGCGGCTGCCGAGCCCCTGCAGGTAGTAGACGCTGTTGTTGACCGGCGCGATGCCCGTGACCTGGTTGAACACCCACTGCTGGTTGGTAGCGCCGGTGTAGGTCTGCTGCGTGACGGGCGCCGGGTAGGCGCCGCTCGCGGTCAGCGCCAGCCCGGACAGCCAGTCGAAGATCGCGTAGGTGTTCCCGCCGGTCGGAAGGTAGGCGAAGCGCATGCCGTCCTGGCCGGCGCAGATGTACTGCAGGAGCGTCGTGCCGGGCGTGGTGCCGCTGTAGGAGCTGTCGGCGCACAGGCGGCTGCCGACGTTGACGAACTGCAGCCCGGTCGTGTAGCCCATCAGCCACTTCTGGCTGGGGGTGTCGACGCGGGCGCGCTGGCTCAGCTCGGTAAGCGCCCCGGTGGACGCGCCGATGGGTTCGAGCGCGCCTCCCGTGGAGACGTTCGTGATGACGTAGGTGTTGCCGACCTTGGGGTGCGCGTCGCTGTCGGCCGTGCCGCCCGCGATGAGGTAGGCGCTGCTCGCGACGTTCCAGTGCGTGGCCAGGTAGGTTCCGGCGGTGGGGGCGGCGTTGTAGTAGTCGTCCCGGTTGCAGTCGGGCAGCCGGTAGTCGTTCCACTGCAGGCAGTTCCACGAGGGCGTGCCGCCATAGCACATGAGGTCCCACTGGTCCAGGCAGTGCCAGGTGCCGTCGGAGTGGGCCGAGCTGAGCTGCACGGCGCCAAAGGTGTGCCCCAGCTCGTGGGCGATGGCGTTCGCGCCGAAGCAGCCGGGGATGGCGTCCACGCGGGCGAAGGCGAGCCCGTTGTTGAGGTTGGCGGCCCCGGTCGTCAGGTCGTCGCTCTTGATCTCACCCACGCCGCAGATCACCGTGGCTTCGGTGAGCATGAGGTAGTGGCGGTCGGTGCTGGTGTAGCCGAGGGCCTTCACGGCGGTGATGCTGGTGGCGAAGTCGGCCAGTGACCCGGCGGGGACCACCACGTTGCGCACGACGGCGGCGCAGCCGCCGCTCACCGCAGTGGTGACGTAACGGATGTGCCGGCTGCGGTTGGAGGTGGCCGCCCCGTCGTTGAACGCGTCGTCGGCGTTGGCCAGCCAGGCCCGGAACATGGGCAGGAACTGGGTGTAGCGGTCGGGCATCGACGCCTCGCGCACGTACAGGACCTCGACGCGCTTGCCGCTGGTGCCGTCGCCGTCGCAGGCCACCAGTTGCGGGCTGACCCGCGCCTTGGCCTGGCTCGGCGCGAGGGCCGCCGGGCCGGCGTGCTCGCCGAGCTTGGCGCCGGGGAAGGTGTCGTACACGGCGTGGGAGGAGGGGCCGTCGTCCGGCGGAGGGGCGGCCGACGCCGCCGAGGGTGAGGCGACCATACCGGCCGCGAGGAGGACCGACGCGGCGACCAGGGAGAGGTTTCGCCTGAGCTGCATTCCGATGAACTCCGATCGGGTGCGGATACGCCCTAGAGGGCGACTCATCGGTAATGATCACATCATAAACACGCAAGTCCGACTGATTGTAAGATTTATCACAAAAACCCGTGACGGCAACGCATTCAAACGACCCAATCGGGTGATTTGTAGCCTCGTGTGATAATTCCAGTAAACGCAAATAATGGAACCTCGACGCCGAACAAAGCATTCACCGGTGGGAAACCTCCAGCTCACAGGCGTGAGCCATGGCGGCCGTGTACGCACCTATCACGTCCGAGCGAGCCGGTCCACGGCCTTTCTCAAAAGGCGAGACATGCCCCTGTGCTCTGCGGCTTCGGACGGAGGGAAATGTCGCCGGTCGGCCGGTGAGGGCGCGGTGGAGGCGGGTGGTGAGGCCCTTGTCTTTGGCTGGGGGCTCGGGGGTGGGGATCAGGCCGACGGAGGCCGGCCGGCGATGGAAAACTCCCTGAAGCGCCGCGACGGTGGGCACGTCCATGACGACGGCGGCCCCATGATCACGGGCGTGATCATGGG
>NZ_JBEZFH010000310.1:0-6299 GCF_040649355.1 Sphaerisporangium sp. NPDC049002
ACGAGATCACCGGCGAGGCCGAGGTCTGGCCGGGAATCTGGATCATCCCGACTCCCGGGCATACCGCCGGGCACCAGTCGCTGGTGGTCCGGCAGCCGACCAGTTCGACGCCAGGATCCATGTCCACGGGACGCCGTCCGCCGACGCGGAGGTCATCGTCGTGGAAGGCGACCTGGCCGCGCGCCGCTTCGTCGCGCTCTACCGCCGCGACGGCACGATCACCGCCGTCCTCGGCTGGAACATGCCCAAGCAAGCTCGCCTGCGCCGCCCGCAGATCGGCGACGCGGCCGGCCGCGCTCCAACACTGTGACTTCGAAAGGAATCGACCGATGACAGAAACGGTGGAGTTCTTCCCTGGCACCAGGGCGGCGGGCTGCCCGTTCGATCCGCCTCCGGCGCTGCTGGCCCTGCAAGGGGACGGCCCGCTGGCGAAGGTCAAGCTGTGGGACGGCAGCACACCATGGCTGGTGACCCGCCACGCCGAGCAGCGGGCCCTGCTGGCCGACCCGAGGGTCAGCGCCGACATCACCCGCCCCGGCTATCCGAGCCACACCCCGTACACCGGCGGGTCCCTGAGCTTCATCATGATGGACGACCCCGAACACGCCCGGCTGCGGCGGATGGTGACGGCTCCGTTCGCCATCAAGCGGGTGGAGGCCCTGCGCCCGGCCGTGCGGAAGATCGTGGACGACCTCATCGACGACCTGCTCGCCGGCCCGAAGCCCGTCGACCTGGTCGAGGCGTTCGCCCTGCCGGTGCCCTCGCTGGTGATCTGCGAACTGCTCGGGGTTCCGTACGCCGACCACGACTTCTTCCAGGACAACAGCAAGACCGTCATCAAGCGCAGCGTGACGCCCGAGCAGCGGGCCGCCGCGTCCGGCCGGCTGACCGAGTACCTGAACGAACTGGTGGACCGCAAGCTCGCCGAGCCCGGCGAGGACTTGCTGTCCCAGCTCGCCGGACGGGTCAGGGCCGGGGAGCTGTCGCGCCAGGAAGCGGCCCAGATGGGCGTGCTCCTGCTCATCGCCGGGCACGAGACCACCGCGAATATGATCGCTCTCGGCACGCTGGCCCTGCTGCGGCACCCCCGGCAACTGGACCTCCTGCGTGACGGCGACGATCCGAAGCTGGTCGCCGGGGCGGTGGAGGAGCTGCTGCGCTACCTCAACATCACCCACAGCGGACGCCGCCGGGTCGCGCTTGAGGACATCGAGATCGCCGGCCAGGTGATCCGCGCCGGCGACGGGCTGATCATGCCGAACGACATCGGCAACCGCGACCCCGCGATGTTCGCCGACCCCGACGAGCTGGACATCCGCCGCGACGCCCGCCTCCACGTGGCCTTCGGTTTCGGGGTGCACCAGTGCCTCGGCCAGCCGCTGGCCCGGATGGAGCTCCAGGTTGTCTACAGCACCCTCTACCGGCGCGTCCCGACCCTGCGCCTGGCGACGGATCTTGACCAGATCCCCTTCAAGCACGACGGGCAGGTCTACGGCGTCTACGAGCTCCCCGTGACCTGGTGACGTCACCGGCATCCGCAGCAACGGCAATCGAGGGGATCTCGTGAAGATAATCATCGATCAGGACAAGTGCGTCGCTTCGGGGCAGTGCGTGACGGCCGCCATGGACGTGTTCGACCAGCGCGACGAGGACGGCATCGTGGTGCTGCTCAACCCCACCCCGCCCGCCGAACTGGCCGGCGACGTCCGCCAGGCCGCGGCCGTGTGCCCCGCGCTGGCCATCCACATCGAGGAGTAGCGACCGGGCCGCGCCGTGCGCCTGACGAGCCCCGGGCTCCTCGGTCCCCTGCCGCCGGCCGCCGCACCGCGCGGGAACGGCCGAGCAGCCGAGAAGCGTGGCGTATGACGTAGATCCAGGGCACTGGGCCTGTCCTTCGGTTCGAGGGGGGAGCCGGGACGCCAAAAGGGGGAGAGCGCTCTCCTAGAGAGTTATCCGTGCTGTCACGGGTTGTCAAGGTGGAAGCGCGCCCAATCAGAACCGATGGTCGAGGCCGTTGGCGGACGGAGGTCCGCCGACGGCCTCCGTCACCTGGGCGGGAATCGAGCGCCCCGGCCATCACGCTCCTGAGGGACGACATCCGGTCGGCCAGGTTTCCGGCGGGTAAGCAGCACGTTTCTTCCGTGTTGAAAGATGAGCCTTGACACCGATCGCTCGTGAAGGGCACTCTCATGTCGGAGAGCGCTCTCCCCACTCCTGTCGCCCGTGCGGCAGGCATCCCCTTTCACGAGGAGAGATCGTGTATCCAGGTCGACGTTCGGGCCGGTTCCCCTTCGGCGAGCTGGAACGCGGTCCGATCACCGCCATGACGGCCGGCTCCCGGTCCACGGCGCCCGCCGTCGGCGTCCGCCCCCCCTCCCCCGGCGCGGCACCTCCTACGGCTAGTCGCTCCCAGATGCCTAACACCCCGCCCTCGCGAGCGGTGCCCGATCCACCGGCCCTGGCCGAGCACCGTACGCATCCGTGGGCGGGAGTCGCCCCCGCACCCCCCCGTACCTTCGAAATGTGGAAACGGAATGACATGAGACTCCGATCCATCGGGACCGCGCTGGCGGTCCTGGGCGCTCTACTGGCCGTACCCGCGGTCGCCGCCCCGGCGCACGCCGCAGAGACCCTGCTCTCGCAGGGCAAAACCGTGACGGCCTCGTCCACGGAGAACGCCGGCACCCCCGCCGCCTACGCCGTGGACGGCAACACCGCCACCCGCTGGTCCAGCGCCGCAAGCGACCCGCAGTGGCTCCAGGTGGACCTCGGCGCCGCGGCCCCCATCAGCAAGGTCGTGCTGAACTGGGAAGCCGCCTACGCCACCGCGTACAAGGTCCAGTCCTCGACAGACGGCACGAACTGGACCGACCTGAAGTCGGTCACCGGCGGCACCGGCGGCACCGAGACCTGGACGGTGACGGGCAACGGCCGCTACGTCCGGATGCTCGGCAGCACCCGCGCCACCGGCTACGGCTACTCCCTCTGGGAGTTCCAGGTGTACGGCGACACCGGCGGCACCACCGGCCCGTGCGACACCGGCAACGCCGCGCTGAACAAGACCGCGACCGCCTCCTCGCAACAGGGCGCCGACCTGGCCGCGAAGTACGCCTTCGACGGGAACACCGGCACCCGCTGGTCCAGCCTCTCCAGCGACCCGCAGTGGGTGCAGGTCGACCTCGGCTCCGCTCAGGACATCTGCAAGATCGACCTGAACTGGGAGGCCGCCTACGGCAAGAACTTCGCGATCCAGGCGTCGGCCAACGGCACGACCTGGACCGACCTGAAGACGGTCACCGGCGGCACCGGCGGCAACGCGTCCTACGACGTGACGGGCAACGGCCGCTACGTCCGTGTCTACGGCACGGCCCGCGGGACCGGCTACGGCTACTCCCTGTGGGAGGTCGCGGTACACACCAAGACCGGGGGCGGCGGGCCGCAGCTGCCGGGTGGCGGTGACCTCGGCCCGAACGTGAAGGTCTTCGACCCGTCCATGTCGGGCCCCACCATCCAGGCGCAGATCAACCAGATCTTCACCCAGCAGGAGGCGGCGCAGTTCGGTGAGGGACGCTACGCGCTGATGTTCAAGCCGGGAAGCTATGACGTCAACGTCAACACCGGCTTCTACACCTCGGTCTACGGCCTCGGCCGCAACCCCGACGACGTCACCGTGAAGGGCGTCAGCGTCGACGCGGGCTGGTTCAACGGCAACGCCACCCAGAACTTCTGGCGGTCGACCGAGAACCTGTCGGTCGCCCCCTACGACGGCACCAACCGCTGGGCGGTCGCCCAGGCCGCGCCGTTCCGCCGGATGCACATCAAGGGCGGGCTGAACCTGGCGCCCTCCGGCTACGGCTGGGCCAGCGGCGGCTACATCGCCGACAGCAAGATCGACGGCACGGTCGGGCCGTACTCGCAGCAGCAGTGGTACACCCGCGACAGCAGCATCGGCGGCTGGACCAACGGCGTCTGGAACATGGTCTTCTCCGGCGTGGAGGGCGCTCCGGCCAACGGCTTCCCCGAGCCGCGGTACACGACGCTGAACAACACGCCGATCAGCCGCGAGAAGCCGTACCTGTACCTGGAGGGCAACGCCTACAAGGTGTTCGTCCCGAGCAAGCGCGTCAACGCGCGCGGCACCACCTGGGCGGGCGGCGCGACCCCGGGCACGTCCATCGGGATCGAGCAGTTCTACGTCGCCAAGCCGGGCGTCACCGCCGCGACCCTCAACCAGGCTCTCGCCCAGGGACTGCACCTGCTGTTCACCCCGGGCATCTACCACCTGAACCAGACGGTCAACGTGACCAGGGCGGACACCATCGTCATGGGTCTCGGACTGGCGACGCTGGTCCCCGACAACGGCGTCACAGCGATCAAGGTCGCCGACGTGGACGGCGTCAAGCTCAACGGCTTCCTGATCGACGCCGGCACGGTCAACTCGCCCACGCTGCTGGAGATCGGGCAGCAGGGCGTCCACACCGACCACTCCGCCAACCCGACGTCGATGCAGGACGTGTTCGTCCGCGTCGGCGGGCAGTTCGCCGGCAAGGCGACGACCAGCGTGGCCGTCTACAGCGATGACGTGATCATCGACCACACCTGGCTCTGGCGTGGCGACCACGGCAGCGGCATCGGCTGGAACGTCAACACCGCCGACTACGGCCTGCGGGTGTACGGCGACGACGTGCTCGCCACGGGCCTGTTCGTCGCTCTCCCACCGGGGTCACGTACGCCTCGGCGCGCGCCGCCCAGTGCACTTCGACGAAGTCCGACCAGGGCGCGATGCGGTAGTGCCTGCGGAGCCCATAGCGGCGCGGGGCGCGGGCCGGCAGCTCAAGCCCGAGCAGGCCGCGCAGCGGGGAGTGCAGCCCGTCGGCGGCGACCAGCCAGCGGGCCCGCATCCCCGCCGCCTCGACCGAGTCCGTGTGCTGCCGCACACCGTCGACCCGGTCCTGGACGATCTTCACGCCCACCTCCGCCGCCCGCCCGGCCAGCGCGGCGTGCAGGGTGGTGCGGCGGACCCCGAGCCCCTGACCCTCGCGGAACGCCGCCTGCGCGCGGTGCCGCTCGTCGACGTACCGGATCCCGCGCAGCGGCCAGCCCTCCACGTGGGCGCCGAGGGAACGCAGCGCCGCGACCCCGGTGGGCATCAGACCCTCGCCGCACGCCTTGTCCACCGGAGCCGACCGGGGCTCGACCACCACGGCCTCCATCCCCGCCAGCGCGGCGTGGATGGCCGTCGCCAGGCCCGCCGGCCCGCCCCCGGCGACCAGCACGTCGATCACGCCGTCGCCTCGCGCGCGGCGGCCCCCGGACCCGGCGCCAGGGTCGCGAGGGCCGCGTTCTCGCAGCGGACGCGCACCACCATCAGCGCGGCGTTGAGCACGGTGAAGACCACGGCGGTCACCCACGCGCCGTGTACCAGGGGCAGCGCCGCGCCCTCCATGGCGACCGCCACGTAGTTGGGGTGGCGCGCCCACGCGAGCCGGTACGGCCCGCGCGCGACGAGCGACAGGCCGGGCACCACGATGACCTCGGTGTTCCACTGCGGTCCGAGCGACGTGATACACCACCAGCGCAGGCCCTGGGCCGCGACGACCAGAGCGAGCATCGGCCAGCCCAGGGCCGGTACGAAGGGCCGGTCCGCGAGGCCCGCCTCCAGCAGGCAGCCGGCGAGCAGGCCGGTGTGCAGGGCGACCATCCAGGGATAGTGACCGCGCCCGAAGACGCGCCCGCCCCGGGCGAGACTCCAGCGCGCGTTGCGCCGGGCGACCACCAGCTCGGCGAGACGCTCGGCGCCGACGAGCAGGACGAGCAGCAGGTACCAGGACGACATGCCCTGAGACGATACGGGTCCGATCACCAGGGGGACAGTCTGCAGCGGCGGCGACACTTCGCCCCTACCAGCGCAGCAGGACGAGCTCGGAGCAGAATCCGGGCCCCATCGCGATGAGCATCCCCGGGGTCCCCGGTGGCGGCGGGCGGAGCGCCAGCGTGTCGCGCAGGACGTGCAGGACGGAGGAGGAGGACAGGTTGCCGATGTCCTCCAGCGAGCGCCAGGTGAGGTCCAGCGCCCCCTCGGGCAGGTCGAGGCTCTCGGCGACGGCGTGCAGGACCTTGGGGCCGCCTGGATGGCACACCCACGCGGTGACGTCGCGCGTGGTGAGCCCGTGGTCGGCGAGGAAGCCGTTCACGTCGTCGGCCAGGTAGGTCCGTACGACCTCCGGGACGCTCGTGTCGAGCACCACGCGGAAACCGGTGTCGGAGACGTCCCAGCCCATCACCGCCTCGGAGTCCGG
>NZ_JBEZFH010000311.1:0-6294 GCF_040649355.1 Sphaerisporangium sp. NPDC049002
CTGCTCCCGCAGTTGTGCGTCGGTACGCGCCGACAAGGCGACGAGCCGTGCGCCGGGCGCGTCCCGCTCGTCGCGGTGCGCCGGGCTCGACGGGGCCTCGGCAAGCACGAGATGGGCGTTGGTCCCGCTGTAGCCGAAGGAACTCACCGCGGCGAGGCGGAGCTTGCCCCGGCCCGGCCAGGCGCGTTCCTCGGTGTTCACGTAGAACGGCGTGCCGCTCAGGTCGATGTGCGCGTTCAGACGGTCGTAGTGGATGGTCGGAGGCAGCGTCTGGTGCTTCAGGGCGAGTACGGCCTTGAGGGTGCCCGCGACGCCCGCGGCGCAGGCGCTGTGCCCGATGTTGCTCTTGACCGAGCCGATGGCGCAGTACGAGGTCCGGTCGGTGTGGGCGCCGAAGCTCCGCACGAGGCCGTCGATCTCCACGGGGTCGCCGAGTGCCGTGCCCGTGCCGTGCGCCTCGACCAGCTCGATGTCGGCCGGGTCGATGCCGAACCTGTCGTACACCCGCCGCTGGAGTTCGGCCTGGGCCTCGGCGTTCGGGGCGGTGATGCCGTTGGAGCGGCCGTCCTGGTTGACGCCCCAGCCCTTGATGACGGCATGGATCCGGTCGCCGTCCGTCAGGGCGTCCGGGAGCCGCTTCAGCAGGAGCATGCCGACGCCCTCGGCGGGGACGAAGCCGTCCGCCCGCTCGTCGAAGGCGTGGCAACGCCCGGTGGGCGACAGCGCCCGCAGCTGGCTCATCGCCACGTGGACCCCGGTGCCCGGGATGACCCAGACGCCGCCGGCCAGGGCGGTGTCGCTGTCGCCCAGGCAGAGGCTGTCGCAGGCGGCGGCGAGCGCCACGAGCGACGACGAGCACGAGGTGTCGATGGACAGGCACGGGCCCTTGAGGTTCAGGGTGTACGAGATCCGGCTGGCCATGATCGCGCTATTGGTGCCCAGGTTCTGATGGGCACTCAGCCCGCTCTCGTCGACCCGGCCGCCGTAGCCGTTGACCGAGCAGCCGATGAAGACGCCGCAGCGCGTGCCCGAGAGCGTCTCGGGGTTGTGACCGGCGTCCTCGACGCAGCGCCAGCTCTCCTGCAGCAGCAGGCGCTGCTGCGGGTCCATGACCTCGGCCTCGCTGGGCGAGATGTTGAAGAACAGGGGGTCGAAGTGGTGCGCGTTCTCTAGTACGCCCATCCACTTGCTGTACGACTTGCCGGGCGTCCCGGGCCGCTCGTCGTAGAAACGGCCCACGTCCCACCGGGACGGCGGCACCTCGGTCACACAGTCACGGCCGGCGACGATGTTGGCCCAGAACTCGTCGAGGTCGGCGGCCTTGGGAAAGGCGCCGGACATGCCGACGACGGCGATGTCGACGAGGTCGACGGACGGGCGCGGGGTGCCGGCGGAAGCGGTGGGCGTCGGGGACACCGGGGGCCCGGCCGGGGCCGTCTCCTCGGCAGCGGCGGGCTCGGGCGTGGCCGTGGCCCTGGCCTGTGCTTCCGACTCCGTCTCCGCCTCGGGGAGCGACGCCCCGTGTTCTCGCGTCAGGTACGCGGCCAGCTCGGCGATGGTCGGGTGGCCGTACACCGTAGTCGCGGAGAGCGAGAGCCCCAGGCGGGTGTTGACGGACCTCGTCCAGGTGACGCCCGTGATGGAGTCCAGGCCCAGTTCGACGAACGGTGTGTCGTCGTCGATGTCGGACTCGCCGAGTTCGAGTTCCCTGGCGAGGCTCGCCCGGAGCCACACGGCCAGCGCGTCCTCGGCGGAGCCGGACGCGGGTGCGGCGTCCGCGGGTGCGGCGTCCGCGGCCGGGGCGGCGGGTTCGCCGTCCGTGCCGTGCAGGCAGGCGGCCACGTGCGCGGCCAGGTCCGCAACCGTCGGGTGGCTGTAGACCTGCGTGGCGGAGAGCGCGAGCCCGAAGTGCGTGTTCAGCTTGCGCGTCCACGTCACGCCGGTGATCGAGTCCAGGCCGATTTCAACGAAGGGCACGTCGTCGGCGACGTCCGACGCGGGCAGCTCCAGCTCGTCCGCGAGGCTCTTCCGCAGATAGGCGGCGATGGCGTCGCGCGCCCCCGCGTCTTGAACGCGGGTGGCCGAGGGCCGGGGGGTGACGGCACTCATCAGATCTCCCATGAGGCCCCCGATCAGGGCGGCCAGCTCGCCGAACGTGGGGTGACCGCACACTTCGGCCACTGTGAGGGACAGCCCGAGGGTCCGGTTGATCTCGCGCAGCCACACGACGCAGGAGATCGAGTCCAGTCCCAGCTCCACGAGGGGGAGGTTGTCGGGGCTGGAGGCCGGATCGGTTCCCAGAACGCCGCCCAGCGTCTCTCGCAAGAACCGCCGCAGGTCACTCTTGGTGCGGATCTCTGTACCTGACGGTCGTGTCATCGTTCCGCGCCCCCGTTCGCCTCGGCTCGCCCGCCGGGGACGGAAGCGCGTCCCGGGGTGGTGCCGGTGATGCGGCGGATATGCCTGGTCAGCGATGCGTTGAGCGCGTCGGGGTCCTCCAGCATCGCGAAGTGCCCGACGCCCTCGACGAGTTCGACGTCGACCCCGCGGCGCGCGGCCGAGTCCGTGTCCGTTGGCATCCAGGAGGTCGAGTTGACCAGGGCCAGCGGAACGCCGGGGTTCCGGGGCAGCCGCTGAAGGTACATCAGCATCTCCCGGAACGCCGCCGACACGATCTCCGCGCCCACGTGCGCCCGCGTCCGCTCCACCAGCTCGACCAGGTCCGCCCGGCGCGTGCCGGGGAACAGCTCCTCGGCACGTACGGGATCTTCGGCGAAAGTCCGTACAAACCGGTCGATCTGGGCCTCGCTGAGCGGCCGCGGGTCGAAGGTGTGCAGTGTATCCACGCCGATCATGCCCCGGACCCGGCCGCCCAGCAGGGGCTCCGCGGCCAGCATGACGGGCCCGCCCAGGGAGTGACCGACGAGGATCACGTCCTGGGCACCGACGTGGTCGACGACGGCAGCCACGTCGGCTGCGAACGCCTCGACGGTCCAGCGCCGCCGGTCGCGCCCGGACCAGCCGTGCCCGGCGAGGTCGAGGGTGACCACGGTGAAGTCCTCGGCGAAGTGCTCGACCTGGCGGTCCCAGTACGACTGGTCGCAACCCAGGCCGTGGACGAACACCAGGGCGGGGGCGGCGCCGCGCCTGCCCCGCACGCGGTGGTGGACGGGGATGCCGTCGGCGCTGCGCACGACTGCCCCGGCTTCGTCCGGGGCGGCATGGTCCGGCTTGCGCGCGATGATCCCCACGTGCTCCATGTCGGGCCCGGGAGCCCCGTACGCGCCCTGGTCCACGCCGACCGCGCCGAAGTACCCGGCCCGCTCCACGACGAACCCGGCGGCCTCGCACTCCCTGCGGAACACCTCCGGGTCGAGGGCGTTGATCAGGCTCGGTCCGCCGACGACGTGCGCCGGGTCGAAGTGGGTCGCGACATCGGGGATGTAGCCGGGCCACGGGTCGCCGGCCCGCCTGCGCTCCTCGTACTCCGCCGCCTTGGAGGCCCAGTAGCCGAAGTAGGGCGAGTCCGTGCTCAGGAACACCTTCCCGCCCGGCACCAGCCAGCGGAACATCTTGCGCAGCGTCAGCCGGACGTCCTCGGGACCGAGGAAGTGCATGACGCGGCCGGCATGGACCGCCGTGAAGCGGCCGTCGGCGAAGTCGACGTCGGGCAGCACGCCGCGTTTCAGCGTCAGCCGCTCCCTGGCCTCGTCGTTGACGCGCTGTCCGAGGATGTCCAGGTGCCTGCGCTCCATGTCCAGCGCGACGACGCGGGCTCCGCGCTCCAGCGCGGCGATGCTGGCGACGCCGTACGCGCAGCCCAGGTCCAGCACCTCGCCGCCGCACCGCCCGGCGTACTCGGCGAAGTCCGAGGAGTACGGGACCAGGTGCTCCACCATGACGCCGGTGCGGTTCAGGGTCGCCACCATGCCGCCGAAGCCGATGCCCGCAGCCGACTTCAGGTCGTCCAGGATGTCGTGCGCCAGGGTGACCGGGCGCGTGGCAGCCGGCTGCTCCGACGCGGGGTCGGCAGTGGCGGACAGCGCGGTCAGCGTCACCGCGCGGCGGGGCCGTGCGGTGGCGTCGTCGAGCCGGTGCGGCAGCCGGGTCACGTCGGTTAGCACGACTCGCCGGGCCGCCGGTGCGCCGCTGAGGGCGGGCCGGGGCACATCCGCGACGGGAGTGCCCTGTGGCGCGGGGCCGGAGGGGGCCTGCGGCGTGGCGGGCTCGTGGGCGGCCGCCGGTGCGGAGGCGGCTTCCTGCCGTACCCAGTAGCGGTTCTGGGCGAACGGATACGTGGGCAGGCGCAGCCGCGTCGGACGGGGTCCGGCGGTCGGCAGTGCGTCCGGGCAGGACACGTCGTGCCCGGCCACGTAGAGCCGCGCCAGCGCGGTCAGGGCCGTCCTGCGCTCGGTCGCGTCCAGCTGTCCGTCCCTGACCCGGGCGGTCCAGGAGGCGACGTCCTCGCCTCCCGTACCCGCGGAGAAGTCACGGGCCACCGTGCCCGCGAACCAGGCCGGGTCAGGCGTGCTCCCGCCGTCGCGCCAGGCGCGCCACAGCGCAGCCGCCTCGTCGAGGGTGTCCACGACAACCGCGCAGCGGTGCCGGAAGTGGTGGCGGCCGCTGAACAGGGTCCGGTTGAGCTGCGGCAGATCGGCGTCCCGCAGGTCCCCGCTGTCGATCCGGTCGAGAAGGCGGTCCACCAGCTCGCCCAGTGCCTCCTGGGTCTTGGCCGAGAGCGGCAGCAGGTGGGTGGTGGCGCGCGGGGCGCGCACCGGCGCGGGGGCCGTGTGCTCGCGTACGACGACATGGGCATTGGTGCCGCTCATGCCGAACGCGCTGACCGCGCCCATGCGCGGCCGGCCCTCCGTCACCCACGGCTTCGTCGCGGTGTTGACGTAGAACGGGCTCTCGCCCCAGTCGATGTACTCGGTCCCGTCGCGGTAGTGCAGGCTCGTCGGGATGATGCCCCGGCGAACCGACTCCGACAGGCACATGAGACCCACCAGGCCGGAGGCGGCGAAGGTGTGGCCGAAGTTGGTCTTCGTCGACGTCAGCGCGCAGAACTGCCCTTCGCCGGCGGCGCCGCGGGCGTGGAAGGCGGCCCGCAGCGCGTTCACCTCAACCGGGTCCCCGAGCTTCGTGCCCGTGCCATGGGCGACGACATGGCCCAGGTCCCTCGGGTCGATCCCGGCGCGCTCGTAGACGGACTCGATCAGCTCGCGCTGAGCCTTCCCGGCGGGCGCGGTGATGCCGTTGGTGCGGCCGTCGTAGTTGAGGCCGCTCGCGGCGATCACGCTGTGGACCGGGTCACCGTGCGCCTCGGCCGCGTCGAGCGGGCGCAGCACGAGGGCCGTGACCGCTTCACCGGGGACCATGCCGTCGGCGCGCCGGTCGAAGGTGAAGCAGCGTCCCTCGGGGGACAGCATGCCCGCCTTGTCCATCGCCGCGAGTGCCTCGGGGGTGAGGACGAGGTTCGCGGCGGCGACGACGGCGATGTCGCACTCCTTCTGCCGCAGGCTCGTGCACGCCTGGTGCAGGGCCACGAGGCCCGACGAGCAGGACGTGTTGACCGCCAGCACCGGACCCTTGAGGTCCATGAAGTACGACAGCCGCGCGGCGAGGACGCCGTCGTGGTTGGAGGTGACGTTGCCGCCGTCCTTAACCAGCAGCTGGTAGTCGCCCTGCTCCACGCCGACGAACACGCCGACGCGGCGGCCCTCGAGCTCCTCCGCGCCCAGGGCAGCGTCCTCCAGCGCCTTCCAGCACTCCTGGAGCAGATGGCGCTGGCGCGGATCGAGTGTCCGGGCCTCCTTAGGCGCGAACTCGAAGAAGGCGGCGTCGAATTCGTCCGCCCAGTCGATGCTGCCCATCCAGGGGTAGCGGTCGTCCGGGCCGTCAGGTGCCGGGGCGTCGCCGAAGCGCACGGCCGGCAGCCGCTTGACCATGTCCCGGCCCTCGGCGAGGGCGTCCCAGAACTCGGCGACCGAGCGGCAGCCGGGGAAGATGCCGCTCATGCCGATGACGGCGATGGGCTCGTCGCGCCCGGCGGGCGTGGGGGCGGGCGGTTTCGGCTCGGTGGGTTCCGTGGCGGTCTCCTGCGCGGCAGCGGTGCCGGGCTGTGCGTCGAGGGACTGCTGTCCGGCCAGATGCTCCGCCAGGCGCTCGACCGTCGGGTGGTCGTACAGCACGGTCGGCGGCAACCGCAGGCCGAGGCGGTCCGACAGCTGGTGGGCGAGCTGGGTGAGGCGCAGCGAGTCCAGCCCGAGGTCGACGAAGGTGCTGCGGTCGTCG
>NZ_JBEZFH010000312.1:0-6278 GCF_040649355.1 Sphaerisporangium sp. NPDC049002
ACCCCAAACCCAGGCGGCCCACACTGCCCCCGCCCGCCCCCCAACTTTCCCGCTCCGGGGCGCCCCCCGGCACATGTGTACGGCCCCGGCCCGCGGTGCGTTCCGCTCCCACCCGACCACTCCGCGGCTCCCTCCGGCCGCTGCGCTCCCGTGCGGCCCCTGATACTGAGCGGCCGCGGCGGTGAGGACGGGCGGCGCTCAGCCGCCCTGGCCGCCGCCTTCCGGGTGGCCGGCCCTCAGGCGGGCCGCCAGGGCCGCGACCTGGGTACGGCGCTGCATGTTCAGCTTGGCCAGCAGGTTCGACACGTAGTTCTTGATGGTCTTCTCGGCCAGGTGGAGCCGGTCGCCGATCTGGCGGTTGGTCATCCCCTCGCCGATGAGCTCAAGGATGTGCCGCTCCTGGCCGGTGAGGGCGGCGAGCGGGTCCTGCTGGGCCGCCTGGTCGCGCAGCCGCCGCAGCATGGTCGCGGTGGTCTGCGGATCCAGCAGCGACTGGCCCGCCGCCACCGTCCGTACCGCGCCGACCAGGTCCGATCCGTGGATCTGCTTGAGCACGTACCCGGCCGCGCCCGCCATCACCGCGTTGAACAGCGCCTCCTCGTCGGCGAACGACGTGAGCATCAGGCAGGCCAGTCCGGGCACGCGGGAGCGGACCTCCCGGCAGACGTCCACGCCGCTGCCGTCGGGAAGCCGGACGTCGAGCACCGCGACGTCCGGCCTGAGCGCCGGGATGCGCGCCACGGCGGACTCCGCCGTCCCGGCCTCCCCGACGACCTCGATGTCGTCCTCCGTCTCCAGCAGGGCCGCGACGCCACGCCGCACGACCTCATGGTCATCCACCAGGAACACCCGAATCATGCCTTGGACGCTATTCCCCCCGGGTCCTCCGGCGATAGTGGGCCCGTCCCTGTCATGGCTCAGGTGGGAACGCTCCATCAGGGCGGAGCGCCGGCGAGCCGGTCCGGCGGGGACCGGCGAGCCGGGACGCCACTCGTCAGTGATGGATGCGGCGGCCGGTGAGCTGCACGGGGTCGACGCGGATGTACAGCCGCCGCTCGCCGCCGGCCCAGGGCTCCACGGCGGAGTCGCTCAGCGCGGCCAGCTCCTCCTCCGAGGAGATGCGGTGCGCGGCCCCCTGGATGAGCACGCTCCAGCCCTCGCGGGTCTCGGTGTCGATTCGGTCCACCTCGAACGCGATCTTGAACTCGACGCCCTTGACCCCGGTGCTCAGGTCCTCGTCCATCGGCCCGCCGAACGCGGTGCGGAAGAGCACCGCCTTGCCGTGCATCGTGTAGTTGACCGGGAGCACGGCGGGACCCGCGGGGGTGTTGAAGCCGACCCGGCCGACACCGCCCGGGGAGATGAGCCTCAGGCACTCGTCGGCGTCGAGCTCTTCCAGTACGGGAGGGGCGATGCGGTTGTTCATGAGGATCCTCTTTCTCGGAGCGTCGCACCTGGCCGGCAAGGCGGCCGCGCGCCGCTGACACTCAGGGCGAGATCGCCTTACGCTTCCAAGGGTCCTCCGGCGCGACCCGCGATCACAGAGTCGAAGTCCCCTTGAGCGAAGGACCCTCGTCCCTGTCTACCGGCCCTCCCCCCGGTCCACCCCGACCTGGTCGCCGCAGAGGCTCCGCGCAGGCGCCGCAGGCGAGCCGGGAGGAGAAATCGCGACCGCAGGCGCCACGGCTCGGCCGCGGCGCGCTCCAGCCTTGCCCCTCGTGAGGCCTCAGACCCGGACGATCCGCACGGCGTCGGCGACCACGTAGCCGGTTCCGGAGGTCCACCTGCTCACCGCGACGACGTCGTAGTCCCCCGCGTTGAGCGTGAAGGTGCCGAGGCTCCGCCAGCCGCCGCCACCGGCGCGCTGGTCGACGTACACCGTCTGGTTGCCGCCGGAGGCGGCGACGATGTACGGCGCGGAGCTGTTGTAGCCGGCGTCGGCCGGATACCAGACCTCCACCCGGTAGGCGCCCGAGGCGGGGAGGGCCGCCCGGTACCAGGCCGGATCGCTGGCGGCGACGGGCGTGGCGTAACGGTAGTCGGCGCCGTAACGCTGTGCGGAGTAGGTGGAGGTCCCCCAGTTCGCGCCCGCGGTGAACTTCCCGGCGGTGGCGTTGTCGACGGTGACCGACCACGCGGTGCCGCCGCCTCCGGTGACGTACTGCATGTACTTGGTCCAGTCCCAGTACGCGCCGGGGTCGGTGTGCGTCGCGCCGGGCACCTGGCTGTGCCCGATGATGTGCGAGCGGTCCTTCGGGATGCCGTAATTGTCGCAGATGGCGCGGGTCAGCGCGGCCGAGGAGCGGTACATCGCGTCGGTGAACCACGAGGCGTCGCTGACGTAGCCCTCGTGCTCGATCCCGATGGACCTGGTGTTGTAGTCCCAGTTCCCGGCGTGCCAGGCGATGTCCTTGTCGCGGACCATCTGTGTGACGGCGCCGTCGGACGACCGGACGACGTAGTGCGCCGAGACCTGCGCGCTGGGGTTCTGGAACCACGAGATCGTGCCCGCGTAGGAGCCCTGGGTCACGTGGACGACGACCCGGTCGATCGCGTAGCTCGTCGGGCGGCTGGAGGCGGTGTAGTTGGAGGAGCTCGCCGCCACCCAGCTCGCGGCGGGGTAGTCGGGGCTCGCGGCCTGCGCGTCGAGGTCGAGCGTCTGGGCGTAGGCTCCTCGGTCGGCCGTGACCTCCCTCGGGGCGACCGTCACCCCGGCCGCCCGGACTCCGAGGCCGAGGAGCTCATAGACGGTGTCGGCGTAGAGCCGGGCGACCTCGGGCGTGGAGGCGTTGCCGTACCTGGCCACGACGGCGTACCACCGGCCCGCGTCCTTCCTGGCCCCGGCGTCCAGCCCCGCCTCGTCGGCGTACGACCGCAGGAGCGCCGCGCCGCCGAGGATGTTGGCGGCGGTGTCGGTGCGCAGCGTCGCCACAGGCAGGCGGACCAGCTCGGCCGCCCGTTCGAGGGTGTGCGTGGTGCGGTTGGCCACCAGGTGCATCACGCCGTAGCCGCCGCTCGCACTCGGCTCGCCGCCGTGGGCGTCCAGGTGGGTCTCGGAGTAGGCGAGCGCGACGAGCAGGTCACGGGGCACGTCCTGGGCGGTCGAGGCCTGGGCGAAGGCGGCGGCAAGGGTGCCTTCCGGCGCGGCGAGCGCCGGGCCGCCGGCGAGGACCAGGAAGGCGGCCAGGACACAGGTGACGAATGCGGCTAATCGGGATCGAGGGGCTGCCATGGGGGTGCTCCTTGCGTGGGGGGTGCCGTCACAGTAAGAGCACTTCTGACAAATGTCGACAATTGACATTACTGGGGTGGTATCCGAAAATTCTCGCCCTCGCCCGTGGTGGCACGTTCCAGGAATCGGGACCGGCGCTGGGCCCACATTCGCCGGAGGGAAACCCGCTGAAGACTATTGCACTTCGCTAAGAAGGCACTGAAGATTTCCTTCTGTGACCACGTATCGAGCGAGCCGTGAGCGGTTCACCCCGGCAGCCCCCGATCGCGGCGTCGCCAGGCGGCTCGCCGCCGGCACGGCGATGGCCCTCGCCCTGGTCCTCGCCGGCGCCCTGGCGCCCGTCGCGAAGGCGGACGACGGTCCCGCGGCACCGCGGGCGGATCCCGCGCCCTCCGCGAGTGGCGTCCCCGCCGGCTGCCCGACCGACCCGGCGACGCCGAAGCGGCAGTTCCGCGCCATGTGGATCTCCAGCGTGGCCAACATCGACTGGCCGAGCCGGACGGGCCTGAGCGTGGCGGAGCAGCAGGCCGAGTTCCGCTCCTGGCTCGACCTCGCGGAGCAGCGGAACATGAACGCCGTCGTCGTGCAGGTCAGGCCGACCGCCGACGCGTTCTGGCCGTCACGCCACGAGCCGTGGTCGCAGTGGCTCACGGGCACCCAAGGCGTGAACCCGGGATACGACCCGCTGGCGTTCATGGTCAAGGAGGCGCACGCGCGCGACATCGAGCTGCACGCGTGGTTCAACCCGTACCGCGTCGCCAACAACGCCGACCCCGGCCTGCTGACGCCGGACCACCCCGCCCGGCGCAACCCCGGCTGGCGTTTCGCCTACGGCGGCAAGCTCTACTACAACCCGGGAATCCCCTCGGTCCGCGCCTTCATCGAAGACGCCATCATGGACGCGGTCACCCGTTACGACATCGACGGTGTGCACCTGGACGACTACTTCTATCCGTATCCCGTCAGCGGCCAGACGATACCCGACGACGCGACCTTCGCCGAGTACGGTGGCGGCTTCTCCGATATCGGCGACTGGCGGCGGAACAACGTGAACCTGCTGGTGAGCGAGCTGGACCGGCGCATCCACGCGGCCAGGCCCTGGGTCAGGTTCGGCATCAGCCCCTTCGGCATCTGGCGCAACGCCGCGACCGACCCGCTCGGCTCGGGCACCAACGGGCTGCAGTCCTACGACGCGATCTACGCCGACAGCCGCCTGTGGGTGAAGCGGGGCTGGGTCGACTACCTCACGCCGCAGATCTACTGGCACATCGGATTCGCCGTCGCCGACTACAAGGTGCTCACCGCCTGGTGGGCCGACGTGGTGAGGGACACCGGCGTTCAACTGTTCGTCGGGCAGGCCGCCTACCGCGCCGGAGTGGCGGGCCAGGACCCGGCGTGGCAGCGGCCCGGCGAGCTCAGCGACCACCTGTACTACAACCGGAGCCGTCCCGAGGTGCTCGGCGACGTCTTCTTCAGCGCCAAGGACGTCCGCGCCGACCGGATCGGCGCCATCGGCCAGATGGCGGCCGACCACTACGCGAGGCCCGCGCTGGTACCGGCGTACGGCACCGCGACCGCGCCGCGCGCGCCCTCGATCAGGTCGGCGGCCCGCGTCCCCGGCGGGGTGGCGCTGTCGTGGCGGCGGGGCTCGCACGGCGCGGCCTCGTACGCGGTCTACCGGGTCGACGGCACACCCACGACGGACCCGTGCCGGCTCGCCGACGCGCGTAACCTGCTCGGCACGACGCGCGGGACCTCCTTCACCGACACCACCGCCTCACCCACCGGTGCGTACACCTACTACGTGACGGCCCTGAACCGGGCGCACCACGAGAGCGAGCCGGGCGCGGGCAGGGCGGTCGGCGGCGAGCCGGAGGATCTTCGCAGGTTATAGGCCTGTTACTCATGGGTACGATCATGGCGACAACACTCGCGCGCGTGAGGTGCGACATTTCGCACCGCGGCCGAAGCGCAACTCCTGCCGCCGGCGCGAGCACCTGAGATGACACCTACCGCCGCGCCCGGCATGGCCGCACCTCGAAAACGGCTCGCGGACCAACCCCCCGGTCCTCGGCCAGGGATTCGCCCATCCCCGCGCGGGACGCTCGACGAGGAGCGGCACACCAGGCGGAGCCCGGCCCGGATCATCCGCCTTCTGAACAGGCCCTGAACGACAGAGGGGGACCAGATGGGCGAGAGGCGGAATCGACACGACCGCAGGCACTCCGACCGTGAACGACGGGAATGGCTGCGGCTGGGCCTTGAGATCACGCTGGTCGCGTGGCGGACGGCGCTCGCCGTCTGGACCAGCCTTCACCAGTGAGCGGCGGCCCGGACGCCGAACCGGACGCCGAGCCGGACGCGGAAACCGGCGGCGGTGTCACCTGACGCCGCCGCCGAGCCGCATCTGGCCGGCTCCGGCCACCCGAGGTCGTACGGTCCGTACGGCCGGAGCCGGTGGGGGCGTCATGCCCCGTAGACCTCGAACTCCGAGAGCTGCGCCGCGGGCCAGCCGGTGTTGGCGGTGAAGGAGAGCCGCACATACCGGGCCGAGGTGGGGGCGAACGAGATCGTCACCGCGTTCCCCGACGACGGATCGAACGTGTACCCCGCCGAACCCACGATCGTCGTGAACGACGACCCGTTCGAACTCCCCTGCACCGACAACGTCTGCGTCCGCGCCTGCCACGCCGACGACGGCGGCAGCTTCAGAACCACCCGCCCGACCGCCGCCGCCGCACCCACATCCACCTGCACCCACTGCGGGAACGCGTTGTTGACACTCTCCCAGTAGCTGTTGGCGTCCCCGTCGACCACGTTGGGCGACCCGAGATTCTGCACGTGACCGCTCTCGGACGTCGCCTTGCCCCGCGCCAGGTTGGTGTTCGGTGCCGCGTCCGTGGTCACGCTCACGGCGTTCGAGGCCGCCGAGGTGTTGCCGGCCGCGTCCTGGGCGGTGACGGTGAAGGTGTAGGCCGTGGCCGGGGTCAGGCCGGTCACCGTGTAGGGGGTGCCGGGGGCGGTGGCCACGACCGTGCCCGCGCGG
>NZ_JBEZFH010000313.1:0-6261 GCF_040649355.1 Sphaerisporangium sp. NPDC049002
CAGCCCGCACATCGACGGCGCGCGAGGCCACGCGGTCGGCTGGGCGCGCGAGATGGGCATGTTCGACTCGGTGCCCGGCGTGGAGCTCGGCGGCGTCTGGGACGAGCGTCGCTTCGTCGGCTTCGACTTCGCGCACTGCGCCGCCATGATCCACGCCGACGCGAGCCCCGGCGAGCTCGACCTCTCGTCCGACTGGCTGGCCTGGGGCACCTACGGTGACGACTACTTCCCGCTGGTGTTCGGGACCACTCACGACGTCGCCGGGGCGAAGCTGTGCAACGACCGGCTGCCCGCCTTCATGCCGCTGGACGCCGGGGCCACCCCCGAGCCGTCGAACCCCGTCGAGCGCGGCCTCGCCGACCTGTGGCGGCGCACCGCCGGGCCGATGGAGCTCTCCGCCCGGCGGCAGTTCCGCACGGCGGTCGAGGACATGACCTCCAGCTGGGTGTGGGAAGTGGCCAACCAGGCCCTGCACCGCATCCCCGACCCGATCGACTACGTCGAGATGCGCCGCAAGACGTTCGGGTCCGACATGACGATGAGCCTGGCCCGGCTCGCGCACACCGACGAACTGCCGCCGGGCATCTACCAGACCCGGGTGATGCGCGAGCTGGACACCGCCGCGCAGGACTACGCGTGCTTCACCAACGACCTGTTCTCCTACCAGAAGGAGATCGAGTTCGAGGGCGAGATCCACAACCTGGTCCTGGTGGTGGAGCACTTCCTCGACGTCGACCGGTGGAAGGCACGCGACATCGTCGCCGACCTGATGGAGGCGCGCATGCGGCAGTTCGAGCACATCGTCGCCAACGACCTGCCGAAGCTGTTCGACGAGTACGCCCTGGACGAGACCGCCCGCGCCATCCTCACCCGTCACGCCGACGACCTCAAGGAATGGATGTCGGGAATCCTCGAATGGCACCGCAGGTGCGCGCGGTACACCGAGGCCGAGCTCCGCCGCACCCGGCAGGCCGGCGCGCCGGAGGACTTCGCGTTCCCGCCCACGGGCCTCGGCACCTCGGCGGCACGGGTCGCCGCGCTGGTGGCCCGCCCGCAGGCCTCGTAGAGGCGGGCGCCCGGCACCGAGTGAACGGCCTCAGGTGCCGGGCGCTTTTTTTCACATCGTGAATTTAATCCGGGGATAGGCGTTGCGCCCCCGTTTCGGGCGTGTTACCACTGCTTCACGCCAGTGCGATGCCGGGCAGGGCCGTACGGCAGGTCTTCACTCCTCCTCCAGATGGAGATCCGCATGCCCTTCCCAAGATCCAGGCTGGCCCTGCCCCTCGCCCTGCTGCTGGCAGGGGTGGGGCTGGGTGTCGCTCAGGCCCCGGCCGCGCAGGCGGCCGGCGAGACCGTGAACATCTGGCTCACGACGACCTCCGACTCGGGGGGCCGCACGGTGACCAGGGGCCTCCAGCAGCAGGCGCCCGTGGCGTTCGCGGCCACCAGCCCCTCGGCGTCCCAGACGATCACCGTCAACGACAACACCACCTACCAGCAGTTCGAGGGCGGCGGCGCGTCGTTCACCGACACCGCCGCCTGGCTGATGAACAGCAGCGGCGCGCTGAGCGCGAGCACGCGCACCGCCGTCATGCAGAAGCTGTTCGACCCGAGCAACGGCATCGGCCTGAGCTTCGTGCGCAACCCCATGGGGTCCTCCGACCTGGCCCGGTCCAGCTACTCCTACGACGACACGTGCTGCGACCTGACGGGGTTCTCGATCAACCATGACCTCGCCGACGTGCTGCCCCTGACCAAGCAGGCCAAGGCGCTCAACCCGGCGCTGAAGATCATGGCCTCGCCCTGGAGCTCGCCGGCCTGGATGAAGGACAACAACGCCTGGAGCCAGGGCTGGCTGCAGTCGCAGTACTACGGCATGTACGGCGAGTACTTCGCCAGGTACATCCAGGCCTACCAGGCCCAGGGGGTGCGCATCGACTACGTCTCGCCGCAGAACGAGCCCACGTGCTGCGCCGGGTACCCGTCGATGAACTGGAACACCTCCGGCCTGCAGTACTTCATCAAGAGCGCACTGTGGCCGGCCTTCCGCAGCGCGGGGATCACCACCAGGACGCTCGTCAACGACTGGAACTGGGACGCCTACAACACCTGGGCCGCCCCGCTGCTGGCCGACACGGCCATCCGCAACGACCCGCTGTTCGGCGGGATCGCCTGGCACGGGTACGGCGGCGACGTCACCACGCAGACCACGGTACACAACCAGTATCCGCAGGTGAACGCGTACATGACGGAGCACTCGGGCGGCAACTGGATCCCGGACCAGCAGACCGAGGACATGAACAATTTGATCGACTACACCCGGAACTGGGACCGTAGCTGGGTCAAGTGGAGCCTCGCCGTCGACCAGAACCAGGGCCCGCACAACGGCGGGTGCGGCACGTGCACCGGCCTGATCACCGTCCACAACGGTGACGCCCGCAGCGGACAGGTCGACTACACGATCGAGTACTACACCATGGGCCACCTCACCAAGTTCGTGAAGCCCGGGGCGTACCGCGTCGACTCCACCGCCAACTCCTCGGTGAAGAACGTGGCGTGGAAGAACCCGGACGGGTCGAAGGCGCTCATCGCGTACAACACCACCGGGAGCACCCAGTCGGTCAAGGTCAACTGGGGCGGCCAGTCGTTCACCTACAGCCTGCCCACCAAGACCTCGGCCACCTTCACCTGGTCGGGAACGCAGTCGGGCGGCGGCACCGGCGGCAAGGCCATCACCGGCTACGGCGGCAAGTGCGTCGACGTCGCCGCGGCCAACAGTGCCAACGGCACCCAGGTCCAGCTCTACACCTGCAACGGCAGCGCCGCCCAGCAGTGGACCGTCGGCACCGACGGCACCATCCGCGCCCTCGGCAAGTGCCTCGACGTCAACGCCGCGAGCACGGCCAACGGCACGAAGGTCCAGATCTACGACTGCAACGGCAGCGCGGCGCAGTCCTGGACCGCCGGATCCGACGGCACCCTGCGCGCCCTCGGCAAGTGCCTCGACGCCACCGGCCCGAGCTCCGCCGACGGCACCCCCCTGCAGATCTGGGACTGCTTCGCGAGCGCCAACCAGAAGTGGACCCTGCCGGGCGGCGGCACCACGCCCCCGCCCCCGGCCGGCAAGATGCCCGGCGCGCCGTACCTGTACATGGGCTGGGGAAGCCCGCCGAGCGCCACCTCGGTGATGAGCGCCACCGGGGTCAAGGCGTTCACCATGGCCTTCATCCTGTCCGGCGGCGGCTGCAACCCGATGTGGGACGGTTCCCGGCCGCTGACCGGCGGTGTCGACGCGCAGACGATCTCGGCCATCAAGGGCGCGGGCGGCAGTGTGCAGGTCTCCTTCGGCGGCTGGTCGGGCAACAAGCTCGGCCCGAACTGCTCCTCGTCCTCCGCCTTCGCCGGCGCCGTGCAGCAGGTCATCAACGCCGTCGGCCCGGCCGTGGTCGACTTCGACATCGAGAACACCGACGAGTTCTCCAACTACACGGTCCAGGACCGCATCCTCGGCGGGCTGAAGATCGTCAAGCAGAACAACCCGAACGTCAAGATCGCCCTCACCTTCGGCACCGGCACCGGCGGCCCCACCGGAGACGGCATCCGGCTGATCAACCAGTCGAAGGCGCTGAACGTGCCCGTCGACAACTACACGATCATGCCGTTCGACTTCGGCGGCGGCGCCAACATGTACCAGAACACGGTCAACGCCTCCGAGGGCCTGAAGAACGCCCTCAAGAGCGCCTGGGGCTGGACCGACGCGCAGGCCTACGCGCACATGGGCATCTCGGGCATGAACGGCCTGTCCGACCAGTCGGAGGTCACCACCACCGCGATCTGGACCCAGATCCGCGACTGGGCCAAGTCCAAGGGCCTGACCCGGCTGGCCTTCTGGTCGGTGAACCGGGACCGCCCCTGCCCCGGCGGCGGCGTCTCGGAGACCTGCAGCGGCGTCTCCCAGAACAACTGGGACTTCACCCGCATCACCGCCGGCTTCTAGGCGGGAGGCCTCATGTCAGTGAGACATCCGGTCCCCGCGATCCTCGCGGCGCTGGCCACGATCGCCCTGTCCCTGGTGACGCCGCCCGGCGCGAGCGCCGCGACCGTCCCCTCCCTCGAAGCCACCACGACCTCCGCCCTGGCGGCGGCGGCCGTACCGACCGGCTGGACCACGGTGGTGAACAAGGGCAACGGCAAGTGCGTGGACGCGCGGGCCGCCGGCTCGGCCAACGGCACGGCGGTGCAGCAGTACGCGTGCAACGGCTCGGGCGCGCAACTGTGGCAGCTCCAGGCGACCAGCGGCGGCTACTACCGCGTCAACAGCAACCTCAACGCCGCCCAGGCGTGGGACGTCACCAACGTCTCGACGGCCGACAACGCCCCCATCCAGTTGTGGTCGTACTCCGGCGGCAACAACCAGCAGTGGCAGCCGGTGGAGGAGGCCGGTGGGTCGTACCATTTCGTGAATCGCAACAGCGGCAAGTGCCTGGACGTGCCCGCCGCCTCGACGGCGGACAGCGTCCAGCTCGTGCAGTACACGTGCAACGGAACGGCGGCCCAGTCCTTCACCATGGGAACCACCCCCCCGCCGGGCAACGGCCCGGATCTCGGCCCGAACGTCAGCGTCTTCGACCCGTCGATGCCGGCGTCGACCATCCAGAGCAGGCTGAACTCGGTGTTCAGCCAGCAGGAGACCAACCAGTTCGGCGGTAACCGGTTCGCGCTGCTGTTCAAGCCGGGCACCTACAACGTCGACGTCAACGTGGGCTTCTACACCCAGGTTCTGGGCCTTGGGCTTTCGCCCGACAACGTCACCATCAACGGCGGCGTGCACGCCGAGGCCGACTGGTTCCAGGGCAACGCGACGCAGAACTTCTGGCGCGGCGCCGAGAACCTCTCGGTCACCCCTCCCTCCGGCACCGACCGGTGGGCGGTCTCGCAGGCCGCGCCGTACCGCCGCATGCACGTACGCGGCAACCTCCAGCTGGACGACGGCGGGTGGTCGAGCGGCGGCTTCATCGCCGACTCCAAGATCGACGGCCAGGTGCGCTCCGGCTCGCAGCAGCAGTGGCTGTCGCGCAACGCCCAGTGGGGAAGCTGGACGGGTTCCAACTGGAACATGGTCTTCGTCGGGGTGACCAACGCGCCCTCCGGCAGCTTCCCCAACCCTCCGTACACCACGGTGGGCACGACCCCGGTCGTCCGGGAGAAGCCGTTCCTCTACGTCGACCAGGCCGGCGCCTACCAGGTCTTCGTGCCGGCGCTGCGCACCAACTCCCAGGGCACGACCTGGACCGGCGGCGCGCCGGCCGGGTCGTCCATCCCGATCGACCAGTTCTTCGTCGCCAAGCCGGGCAACTCCGCGGCCGACATCAACACCGCCCTCACCCAGGGCAAGAACCTGCTGTTCACCCCGGGTGTCTACCACCTGGGCGACACGATCAGGGTGACCCGCGCCGACACCGTGGTGCTCGGCCTCGGCCTGGCCACGCTGATCCCCGACAACGGCGTCACCGCGATGTCGGTCGCCGACGTCGACGGGGTCAAGGTCGCGGGGCTGCTCATCGACGCCGGCACCACCAACTCGCCGGTCCTGATGCAGGTCGGGCCGTCCGGCTCCTCGCAGAGCCACGCGGCCAACCCCACCTCGCTGCACGACATGTTCTTCCGGATCGGCGGAGCGGGGGTCGGCAAGGCGAGCCAGAGCCTGGTCGTCAACAGCTCCAACGTCATCGGCGACCACATGTGGCTGTGGCGTGCCGACCACGGCAGTGGCGTCGGCTGGAACTCCAACACCGCCGCCAACGGCCTGATCGTCAACGGCAACGACGTGACGATGTACGGCCTGTTCGTCGAGCACTACCAGCAGTACCAGACCATCTGGAACGGCAACGGCGGGCGCACGTACTTCTACCAGAACGAGCTGCCCTACGACCCGCCGAACCAGGCGGCGTGGATGAACGGCGGCACCCAGGGGTACGCGGCGTACAAGGTGGGCAACTCGGTCACCAGCCACGAAGCGTGGGGCCTCGGCAGCTACGCCTACTTCAACGTCAACCCCAGCGTGGTGGAGGCGCACTCGTTCGAGGTGCCGAACACCCCGGGCGTGCGGTTCCACAGCCTGGTGACGGTGTCCCTGGGCGGCACCGGCACCATCAGCCACATCATCAACAACACCGGAGGCCCGTCCAACTCCTCCACCAACGTCGCCAACCTCGTCAGCTATCCCTGATCGCGACCGGCCCGGAGCCCCTGGCTCCGGGC
>NZ_JBEZFH010000314.1:0-6250 GCF_040649355.1 Sphaerisporangium sp. NPDC049002
GCCACCACGTCTACAGCCACCGACGCACCCTCAATCTGTTCAAGATGGAAGTGAGGGAATCAAGCTGACCAAATCACAAACTCGCCGGGGCCCTGGCTACCGGACCCCACCAAGATCCGAACGTCAAACAGCTCCTAGGCGGCCAGGACTATCCGTCAAGCTCTCGAAGGGCGTGGGAGGTGGACGACGATGTGTTTGCCGCCTGAGGTCGTGGGCTCGACGGTGTGTTGTCCTCCCGCCTCCTCGGTGAGGAGCATCACCATTCTTAGTCCCCGGCCGCCGTCGTCGTGGGACGTGGCCAGCGCGCGGGGCAGGCGCGGGTGGGTGTCGTGGACGGCCACCGTGAGCCAGCGCGCGTCGGCGGCCAGCATGACCGTGGCGGTGGGAGACTCCGCGGCGGCGTGCTCGGCGACGTTCGTCACCAGTTCCGTCACGATGAGGCTCGCGGTGAAGGCGGTCTCCTGGTCGACGCCCCAGGAGGCGAGCGTGCTCACCGTCTCACGCCTGGCCAGGGGCACCTGTTCGATCGTGGAGAGCACCACGAAGACATGGCTCACGCGCTCAACGGAAAGCATCCCGATCCCTTCTCTCACCGGCACCGCGCCCTTTCGCGGGCGGGTGTCAGCGTCCGGTGGGAGGGCCTTGCGGGAAACGCCGCCCCGTCATTGATCGGTGACACCGGGTTATGACAGATTGGCATCGCGAGCGCCGTCGGATTCTCCTACGGTGACGCGCCTGACGGGCTTCGCGAGAAAGGACTCAGTCGCATGGGGGAGCGGTTGTGTCCGGGATGCCGCAGGACGGTGCTGAGCCGCTACAGCCGCGACCCGGTGTGCGCTCCCTGCCTGCGGGCGACCCGTGGCGCGCGGCCCGTCACACCGGCGTGGCTGTGGGACTGCCTGCCGATGCGCGAGGCGCTGGCCTCGGCCGACCTGGCCGCGTTCGTCGCGATCGTCCGCGCGGCGATGGGGCTGAGCCAGCTCGATCTCGCCGGTCTGACGGGCTGGTCGCAGAGCACGGTCGCCCGCGTCGAGAGCGGTGAGCGCGACACGATCTACGACATCCGAGAACTCCTCCACTTCGCGGACGCCGTCGGCATGCCGCGCCACGCTCTCATGCCCCTGATTGCCGGTGATCCGGTGGCAGACGCGGCTGTTGCGGGCATAAATCAGGATATGGAGATGGACCGCCGCCACTTCAACGGAGTTCTCGCAGGTGGTTTCGCAGCGGGCATCGGATGGGCCTCCGTGACCATTCCGACCCGGGTCGAAGCCCCCCACATCAAGCATCTCAACGCCACGATTCAACGTCTTTACTCCGATGACCAGCGAATAGGCGGAGGCATGCTGCTCGCCCCCGCCCTTCACCTACTCGCCAGAGTACGGCGAATGCTCGACGAAGCCGATTTCACCGAATCGATCGGTCGCCGGCTGCTGTCAACGGCCGGTGAGTTGTGCGTGTGCGCCGGTTGGCTCGCCTACGACGTGGATGACCAGAACCTCGCCCGGCAGCTGTACGCCGAGGCCTACATGTACGCGGGCCACGCCGGTGACGAGCGGCTTCGCGTGAACGTCACGTCATATCTGGCGATGCAGGCCATACGACTGGCGCGGACGTACCCGGGTCGGGCGCGTGAGGCACTGCACTCCGTCGCGGTGGGAAGGGAGGCCGCTCGCAGGTGGGCGACCCCTCGGGTGCACGCGCTTCTCGCCGTACGCGAGGCCGTCGCTCACGCCACTCTGGGCGACCAGATCGCGTGTCGCAGGGCCATCGCGACGGCGTGGCGAGAGGTGGAACACGGGACTCATGAGGACGATCCGGCCTGGACCGGTTTCGTGAGCGAGACCACGCTGACCTATTTCGAGGGGCTGACCTCGATGACCCTCGACAAGCCCGTTCGCGCTGTCGACCGCTTCCAGCGTTTGCTGGCCGATTCGGCGATAGGCGACCGGAACCGGCTCTATTACCGTTCCTGTCTGGCCAATGCGCTACTGGCTTCGGGAGCGAAGCAGGAGTCGTTGAACGAGGGGTTGAATCTGCTTTCGCAAATGAGCGGGTCCCGGCGGACGCTGCGAGAGTTGGCGCCGTTGCGGGCGGTGGCGGGGGAGTCATCGGAGTTCGCCGGCCGGTACGACAGTCTCCTCGCGGCCTAGCCTCGGCTCCCGGGTCGTAGCCCTCTATCGGGGGCGGGGATGTGCGCGTTCCGCAGTGGTTCGCCGGTTCCGTTCTCGGGTGCGGCCCACAGCACCGCGTTGGCCAGGACGCGCCGGACATCCGGGTGGTGGTAGACCGGGTATCCCTGGTCGCCGGGGCTGAAGTAGAAGACGCGGCCGTTGCCCCGGCGATAGCAGCAGCCGCTACGGAACACCTCGCCACCGCTGAAGGAGCTGATGAACACCAGCTCGTCGGGCTCGGGGATGCCGAACGGCTCGCCGTAGGTCTCGTCCTGGTCGATGACCAGGGGATGGGGAACGTCGCGGGCGATCGGGTGGGCGGGGTTCACCGTCCAGACAAGCTCGCGTTCGCCCGCGTCGCGCCAGTTCACCGTGCACGTGGTTCCCATGAGCGCACGAAAGATCTTCGAGTAGTGCCCGGAGTGCAGCACCAGCAGGCCCATGCCGCCGAGCACGCGCTGCCGTACGCGCTCGACGACCTCGTCCGGCACCTCCTCATGGGCCATGTGCCCCCACCAGGCCAGCACGTCGGTCTCGGACAGGTCCTTCTCCGGCAGGCCGCACTCGGGGTCCCCGAGGACGGACGTGCGCACCTTGACGCGGTCTCCCAGGTGCTCGGCCAGCCCCGCCGCGATGGCGCCGTGGATCCCGTCGGGGTAGCGCCGGCGCACGTCCTCCTCTCGCGGCTCGTGGTAGTTCTCGCCCCAGACGGTGACGTTGACGATCATCCGCGGTGTCTCCTCCTGCCGTACGGCCCCACCATGGATCGGCCGGCGATGCTCAGTTATGTCCTACCTCGCGGGTAGCATCCCTGCGACGATCACGGACTGAGCGGCATCGCGACAACCCCAATGCCAGGTGGACGGAGACGGGAGGGTCGTCAGCCGGCGCCGGGAACGGTGACGTTCTGCTCCTTGAAGTCGTAGCCGGTCTTCGAGGCGTCCTTCTGCAGGCCGTCCATGGACGACTTGCTGGTGTCCAGGTCGGCCTCCGTGGCGGTGCCGCCCTTGAGCTTGTCGGTGAGGCTGGTGAACTTGCTGCTGACGCCCTCCACGGCCTTGCACAGCGTGGGGTTGGCCACCGCGAAGCCCTTGGCGACCTTCAGCTCGTGCAGGGCGAAGACGCCCGCCACGGCCGCCTTCACGAAGGTGCGCTTGCGCTTCTCGGCCCCGGCGTTGAAGCCGCCGCTGCGCAGCGGCTTGTAGATGTACCGGTGGAAGGCCCCGAGAGCGAGGCCCGCGTGCAGAGCGAAGCGGGTCTTGGCGAACGGCTTGGCGTTGCCTCCCGTCGGGCACTCGGCGTTGTACTCGGTGTCGGTGCCCGCCGACGGCTGGGCGCCGGCCGGTGGCGCTTGGGCGGCCGGGCTGGTGGCGACCGCGTTCTCGGGCGTCACGACGGCGGTCTTGTGACCGCCGCAGCCGCCGAGCAGCGCCACCGCGAGAAATGCCGCCGCCGCCGGTACGGCGACGGATCGAGGACTCCGTACAGCCACTTCTTCCCCCCATGGAGCTTCGCGGCGTGACGGCCCGCGCCTCCGGGGGGCATGTTCTCGGAGACTGACCGCCTGCCAGGCGAACGGCTCGCCGCCGTTCGATGTGATCTTTCCTTCTGTTCCCGTTGTATTCGGATCGACACTTAGCGTGACCATTGCTTTACCTCGCTTTGAAACGAGGCGCGGTCCGCGAGACCCTCGGGGAGGCTATTCGCGGCCGGCGCGGGCGCGGAAGGCGGCGGTCTTGACGCGGTTCTGGCAGGCGGTGGAGCAGAAACGGCGGGTGCCGTTGCGCGAGACGTCGACGTAGACGCGGTCGCAGTGCGGCGCGGTGCACACGCCCAGCCGGTCGTGCAGCTCGCTGCCGAGCACGATGGCGAGGCCGGTGGCGCAAGAGGCCGCCCACTCGTCGGACCGGCTCTCGCCCTTCCCGTGGAAGTGCAGGTGCCAGGGCTCCCCGTCGTGCCGATCGAGGTGGGGGTGCGCCTGGAACCGTTCGAGCAGGCGGTTCACCTGCTCGGCGGCGGTGTCGACGTCGCCCGCCTCGACCGCGGCGAAGACCACGCGCAGCTCGGTGGCGACGGCGGCCAGGTCGCGCGCCTCGGCGTCGGTCGCCTCGCGGGCGCGCCGGCTGCCCGTGCGCAGGGCGGCGGTGACCGCCGCGCGCCGCTCGGGACCCTCGGGGGGGAGGGCGTACGGCCTGCCGCGCGCCTCGCCCGCCGTCAGGGTGTTGATGAGGGACGCCGCGACCGCCACCACGGCGTCGGAGTGGCTGTTGAAGTTCACTTTGACCAGTTACATCCTCGCGTCGGAACTCGCGACCATCAACCTAGCCCAAGACGGTCACGGGAGACCGTGACAAGCGCCGGCCACGGCGGTAGGGCGCCGGGACGTACGGCCGGTCGCGGCAGGGAGTAACTGTCGAACGTGCCTTGACCCGTTACGCGTCGCCCTCTAGGCTTGTCACTATTCAAAGTATAAACAACAGTTACAAGGAGGCTTCCATGCCGGCTCTTTCTCGTGAGGTGGCGCAGGGCTGGATCGCGCGATGGGACCGCCAGCAGGAGGGCTACCTGCCCGACCGGGAGGAGCGGTTCACCGCCCTGATCGACGCCGTGGAGGCCGGCGCCGGACGGCCCGACCCGCTGGTCCTCGACCTCGGCTGCGGGCCCGGCTCGCTCGCCGCCCGCCTGCTCGACCGCCTCCCCGACGCCACGGTCGTCGCGATCGACGCCGATCCGCTGCTCCTGGCCCTCGGGCGCGCGTGCCACGACGGAAGGTCCGGCCTGCGGTTCGAGGACCTCGACCTGCGTGCGGCCGGATGGGCCTCCACCCTGCGTCTCGACCGCCCGGTGGACGTGGCGGTCACCACCACCGCGCTTCACTGGCTGTCCGAAGCCGGGCTCCGCACGATGTTCGCCGAGCTGTCCCTCGTGCTGCGTCCCGGGGGGCTGTTCCTCAACGGTGACCACCTCGACGTGGAAGACGTCTCACCGGCGCTGGCGAAGATCGAGCACGCGATCTACGACCGGGCGACCCGGCGGCGCTTCACCGAGGGCATGCCCGAGGACTGGCGTCAGTGGTGGGCGGCGGTCGACGCGGACCCGATCCTGTCCGGCCTCCACGCCGAGCGGGAGCGCAGGGTCGCCGCCGCGCACCACGGCTCCGAGTCGGGGAACCTCTCGACGCACGTCACCGCGCTGCGCGGAGCGGGCTTCGCCGAGATCGGAACGCTCTGGCAGAACGGGAACAACCGGCTCCTGGCCGCCGTCCGCCCCTGACCGACGTGAATCTAACAGGATCGTGTGAGATTCCGGATAAATCCCTTTCGTGCGGGTCGCGGGGCTGCTTAGGGTCGAGTGGTATGACAGAGATCCCCCCATCCACCGAAGCGTTCATCGCGGCCCTGCCCAAGGTCGAACTCCACATCCACCTGATCGGATCCGCGTCGGTGCCCACCGTCCTGGAACTCTCCCGGAGGTATCCGGGCAGCCCGGTGCCCACCGGCGAGGAGGAGCTGCGCGCCTTCTACGAGTTCCGGGACTTCCCCCACTTCGCCCAGATCTACGAGGGCGTCAACGGCCTCGTCCGGGAACCTGAGGACGTCGCCACCCTCGTCACCGGCGCCGCGCGCGACCTCGCCGCCCAGAACGTCAGGTACTTCGAGCTGACGGTCACGCCGTACTCCCACCAGCGGGTGGGCATGTCCAGGCGCGCCATAACCGAGGCCCTGGACGTGGCGGCACGGCAGGCGCTGGAGCACGGCGTGCGGGTCGGCTACATCTTCGACATCCCCGGCGAGTACGGGCTGGAAGGCACCCGGGCGACGCTCGACCACGCGCTGAACGAGCCGCCCGAGGCCCTGGTCGGCTTCGGGCTCGCCGGCATCGAGCAGGAGCGTCCCGCGTATCGCGACGCCTTCAGGGACGCGTTCCGGGCGGCCGTGGCGGCGGGCCTGCACAGCGTGCCGCACGGCGGCGAGATGACCGGGCCCGAGACCATCTGGGAGGTCATCGAGGGGCTCGGCGCCGAGCGAATCGGCCACGGCACCAGATGCCGAAGGAGTACGTCTCGTGGCTGTGCC
>NZ_JBEZFH010000315.1:0-6190 GCF_040649355.1 Sphaerisporangium sp. NPDC049002
ACCTCCCCTTCGAACGCATCGTCGAAGAACTCGCCCCCCAACGCGACCTCACCCGCAACCCCCTCTTCCAGACCATGCTCGTCCTGCAGACCACCACAGAAACCCAGACCTGGAACCTCCCCGGCATCGAAGTCCACCCCGCCCCCATCACCGGCGGCCTCGCCAAATTCGACCTCAACCTCACCCTGTATGAGGTCGACGACGGGCTCACCGCACACATCGACTACCCCACCGACCTGTACGACAAGACCACCATCGAGCGCATGGCCGGCCACTACGGCACGCTGCTCCAGCGACTCGCCGACCACCCGACGACCCCGCTGTCCCAGATCAGCATGCTCACCGACGCCGAACACGACGCCCTCGCGGCGTGGGGGGCCACGGCCGCGATCCCCGCCGAGGTCCGCGACGTCCCGGCCGCCCCCGCCGTCGTCCGTGTCGTCGACCGGCACGACCGGCCGGTGCCGGTCGGCGTGCCCGGACGGCTGGTACTCGGCGGCGAGCATCCGTACCGCACCGGTGACCGGGTGAGCTGGTCGCCATCGGGTGAGCTGCGGTTCCTGGGCCGCTGGGAAGACCAGGTGATCGTGCGCGGGGACCGCGTCGCGCTGGGCGAGATCGAGACGGCGCTGGCAGGCCACGACGCCGTGGCGGACGCCGCGGCCGTCGTACACGACGGGGAACTGGTCGGCTACGTGGTGCCCGCCAGCCCGGCGCCGCCGGAGGCGCGGGAGCTGCGGCAGTTCCTCAGCGAGCGACTGCCCGCTTTCATGGTGCCGTCGGCCTACGTCGTAGTGCCCCGCCTGCCGCGCACGGCGGACGGCGCCGTCGACCGGCAGGCTCTGCCGGCGCCCGACGCGCGACCGGCGCCGGCGCCGCACAGCGCGGCCGAGAAGGTCATCGCCGGCATCTGGCGGGAGGTCCTGGGCGTCGCCCACGTCAGCGTGACCGACAACTTCTTCACGCTCGGCGGAGACTCGATCATCAGCCTGCAGGTGATCGCACGGGCGAAGAAGTTCGGCATCCAGCTCACGCCGAGGATGTTCTTCCAGCATCAGACCGTCGCGGCCATCGCCGCGAACGCCCAGTCCACCAGTCCCATCCTGGCCGACCAGGCCAAGATCGTGGGAGAGGTGCCGCTCACACCGATCCAGCACTGGTTCTTCGAGCTCAAGCTGCCCGACCCGGCCCACTTCAACCAGGTCGAGCTGCTGGAGACCGACGGCCTCGACGGCGCGGTCCTGCGACGTGCGCTGCTCACCCTCGTCGACCACCACGACGCGCTGCGCCTGCGGATCAGGAAGGACGGTGACCGGTGGCGTCAGTACCTCGACGACGACGCCGGCCCCGGCGTCCTCGCCTGCCACGACCTGTCGGCGCTGGACGACGACGGGGTGTGGCCCCGGATGGCGCGGATCGCCGACGAGGCGCAGCGCGGGATGGATCTGGACGGCGGGCCGGTGATCCGTGCCGCCCTGATGGAGCTGGGTCCCGGCCGAGGCCAGCGGCTGCTCATCGCCATCCACCACCTGGCGGTCGACGGCGTCTCCTGGCGGATCCTGCTGGAGGACCTCGGCACCGCCTACCGGCAGGCGGCCGAAGGACGGGATCCGCTGCTGCCGGCCAAGACGACGTCCGTACGGACCTGGGGGGAGAAGCTCGGGACGTACGCGAGGTCGGCCGGCGCGCTCGCCGAACTCGGCTACTGGACGGCGCAGGGCACGCGGCGGACGCTCCCTCGTGACCATGACGGGGCGAACACCATGCGTTCCTCGGCCGCCGTCACCGTCGCGCTGAGCGAGAGCGAGACGGATTCCCTGCTGCGGGACGTGCCCCGGGCCTTCCACACCCAGATCAACGACGCGCTGCTGAGCGCGGTGGGCGCCGCCGTGCACGCCTGGACCGGGGACGACGCCGCCTGCGTCAGCCTGGAGGGGCACGGACGGGAGGACCTGTTCCCCGACGTGGACACGTCGCGCACGGTGGGATGGTTCACCAGCGTCTTCCCCATCGCCCTGCACGGCATGTCGGAGACCGACCCGGCCATCCTCCTCAAGAACGTCAGCGAGCAGCTCGGGGAGATACCCCGCCGGGGCGTCGGCTACGGCATCCTGCGGTACCTGGGCGACGCCCGCACGCGGGAGGCCCTGGCGCATCCCTCTCCGGAGATCAACTTCAACTACCTGGGACAGTTCGCCGCCGGCGTCACGGGCCTCGGCCGGTACGCCGACCCGCGCGAGCCGAGGGGCCGTTCCATCGGCGCGGCCGGGATGCGTCGTCACCTCCTGGACATCCTGGCGGCCGTGGAGAACGGCCGGTTGAGCATCGAGATCTCCTACTCCACGGCGATCCACGACGTGACCACCGTCGAGCGGTTCGCCGAGAACATCGTCCACAACCTTCGCGCGTTGCTCGGTATCGCCGCCGAGCAGAGCGAAGGGATCGGCGCCGCCCCGGCGCACCTCCCACTGGCGGAACTCGACGAGGATGAGATGGCCGCGATCATGAGGAAGTTCAGCGCATGAGCACCCCCAACGTGGAAGACATCTACGGCCTGTCGCCCATGCAGTTCGGCATGCTGTTCCATTCGATTCGGGACGACCACGGCTTCAACCCGTACCAGGTGCAGATGATCGAGAAGATCGTCGGGCCGCTCGACGACGAGCGTTTCCTGGACGCCTGGCAGCACGTCGTCGACCGGCACTCCATCCTGCGCAGCGCGTTCGTGTGGCAGGACGTGTCGACGCCCGTGCAGGTCGTGCAGCGTACGGCCGTGCTGCCGCGCGAGACGCTCGACTGGCGTGACTGCGGTCCCGCCGAGCAGGACGCGCGCCTGAAGCGGCTGGCGGACGACGACTGGAACCAGGGCTTCGACCTGTCCCGGCCGCCGCTGCTGCGGGTGCGGGTCATCCGGACCGCCGACGAATGCCGCCTGGTCATGTGGTCGTTCCACCACATCCTGCTGGACGGGTGGAGCATCCAGCTCCTGAAGCAGGAGCTGTTCGCGATCTACCGGGCCGCCATCGAGGGCAGGGAGCCCGGCCTGCCGCCGGCCATCCCCTATGTCCGGTACGCGAAGTGGCTGCACGAACAGCCCTCGTCCCGCGCGCGGGAGTTCTGGCGCGGCTATCTGCGGGGTGTGAGCGAGCCCACCGAGCTGGTCGCGAGCCGCCCCGGCACGGAGTCCGGGGTGGCCGAATTAGAGGTCTCCCTCAGCGCGGAGCTGTCGAGCGAGGTACGCCGGTTCGCCAGGGAGCAGCGGATCACGGTCAACACCGTGATCCAGGGCGTATGGTCGGCCCTGCTTTCCCGCTACAGCGGTCACGACGACGTGCTGTTCGGCGCCACGACCTCCGGCAGGTCCGTCTCACTGGCCGGCATCGAGTCGATGGTGGGGCTGTTCATCAACACGCTGCCCGTGCGCGCCCGGGTCGACGGCCAGGCCACGGTCGGCGACTGGCTGCGGGAACTGCAGGAGCAGCAGATCGAGCTCCGGCAGTGGGAGCACTGCCACCTCGTGGACGTGCAGGAGTGCAGCGACGTCCCGCGGGGCAAGCCGCTGTTCCAGTCGATCCTCGTGTTCGAGAACTATCCGGATCTGCGCGGGTCCGACAGCCTGCCGGACGGGGTGGACTACCGGCCCGTGGACTGCGTGGAGCGCACCGGCTATCCGCTCACCGTGGTCGTCTCGGCCGACGAGGTCGTGGACGTCAAGTTCGCCTACGACCGTGCCCTGTTCGACGAGGAAACGATCGAACGCCTCGCGGGTCACTTCCAGGCACTGGTGACCGGATTCGTCTCGGCCCCGCGTTCCCCGCTGTCCCAGATCAGCATGCTCACCGAGGCCGAGCAGCGGCGGATGCTGATCGAGTGGAACGACACCGCAGGCCCGTTCCCCGCCGACCAGACCATCCACCAACTGGTCGCCGCACAGGCCACGACCCGCCCCGACGAACCCGCCGTCATCCACGGCGACCAGATCCTCACCCACGCCCAGCTCAACACCCGCGCCAACCAACTCGCCCACCACCTGCGCACACAAGGAATCGGCCCCGAAGACCTGGTAGGAGTCTTCCTCGACCGCACCCCCGACCTCATCATCGCCCTCCTGGCCATCCTCAAAGCCGGCGCCGCCTACCTGCCCCTGGACCCCGAATACCCCGCCGACCGGCTGACCTTCATGCTCGACGACACCGCCGCCCCACTCGTCATCACCCAACACAGCCTCGCCACACACCTCCCCGGCCACACCACCCGCCTCCTCATCGACACCCACTGGCCCCAGATCGCCACCCACCCCGCCACCGACCCCCCACCACTGGCCACACCCCACAACCTCGCCTACGTCATCTACACCTCCGGCTCCACCGGAAAACCCAAAGGCGTCATGATCGAACACCAAGGCGCCGTCAACTACCTCCACTGGTGCGCCCAGGCCTACCCACCCACCGCAGAACTGGGCACACTGCTCTACTCACCCGTCGCCTTCGACCTCACCGTCACCGCACTCTTCCTCCCCCTCATGCAAGGCCTGCCCATCGCCATCCCGGTACCCCAGCCAGGAGAATCAGCGTTCGCCGCCGCGACCGAACTGCTCCTGTCCGGCACCCCGGTCAGCTTTCTCAAGATGACCCCCTCCCACGCCGAACTCCTGGTGTCCACGGCCGAAGCGGCCGGTGCTCGACTCGCCGTGCGCACCATGGTCCTCGGCGGAGAGGAACTCACCACCGACCTCGCCCGCCGGATACTCGCCGTCTGCGAACCCGGCACCGTCATCTACAACGAGTACGGCGCCACCGAATGCTCCGTCGCCAACGTCATGTCGCTGACCCGCCAGGTCGATGACGACAACACCGCCGCCGCGATCCCGGTCGGCGTACCCATCACCAACACCCAGGCCTACGTCGTCGACCCCGACGGCCGGCCGGTACCGGTTGGAGTGGCCGGAGAATGCCTCCTCGGCGGCATATGCGTCGCCCGCGGATATCTCAACCGGCCCCAGCTCACCGAGGAGAGGTTCGTCGAGCTCGACCTCGGCGGACACCGGCAACGCCTGTACCGCACCGGAGACCTGTGCCGCTGGCTGCCCACCGGAGAGCTGGAGTTCCTTGGTCGCATCGACAACCAGGTCAAGCTCCGCGGATACCGGATCGAGCTCGGCGAGATCGAAGCGACCCTGATCGGCCACCCCGCCGTCGCCTCCGCCGCGGTCACCGTCCGCGAGGACACCCCCGGCGTCCAGCGGCTGATCGCCTACCTTGTGCCCGCTCCCGGCGTCACTCCGCCAAGCCCTCACGACCTCAAGGCCCACGCCGCCCGCACGCTGCCCCCGTACATGATCCCCACCGGGTTCATGACCCTTCCCGCCCTTCCGCTGACGCCCAACGGCAAGACCGACTACAAAGCCCTGCCCGCCCCGGCCACCATCCACGACCCCACCGGCACCCGGCCGCGCACCCCCACCGAGCACCTCATCGCCGGCATCTGGCAGGACGTCCTCGGCGCCGCCGACCCCGGCATCCACGACAACTTCTTCGACCTCGGCGGCCACTCGCTCCTCGCCTTCAAGGTCATCGCGCGCCTGCGCCGCGAACTGGACGTGGAGGTGCCCCTGCGGGCGCTGTTCCAAGCCCCCACCATCGCCGAGCTGGGTGCCCTGCTGCCCGGCATGCGCGCCGCCGTCCAGGAGGAGTCGCGGCCGGTGCCGCGGGATCGTTCGAAGCCGGTGCCGTTGTCGTCCGCGCAGCGGGGACTGTGGTTCCTGGACCAACTGGAACCCGGCCGATCCGACTACGTCGTCCCCATCGCCCTGCACCTCACCGGACCCGTCGACGTGACAGCGCTCGAACAGGCGCTGACGCACCTGGTGGCCCGGCACGAAGCGCTGCGCACCCGGTTCGCCGCCGACGACACCGGCCAGCCCTACCAGATCATCGACCCCCCCGCACCGGTCACGATCACCCTCACCGACCTGACCGGCCACGACCAGAACACCATCACCGGCCACGTGAACGCCGCCGCCGCCACCCCGTTCGACCTGGCCACCGGACCACTGCTGCGCACCACACTCCTGCGCACCACACCAGACGAGGCCGTCCTGGTGATCTGCCTGCACCACATCATCTTCGACGGCTGGTCCGAAGCCATCCTCGCCCGCGAACTACGCGACCTCTACACCGCAGCCACCACC
>NZ_JBEZFH010000316.1:0-6185 GCF_040649355.1 Sphaerisporangium sp. NPDC049002
CGCGAGCGCCCCGTACGTGATCGTGGGCACGACCCCGGACGTCTGGATGCCGTCCGACCTCGACGCCGCCGTCGTACGGCTGGACACGCGCTCGGACGCGCATCCCTCTCTCGGCCGATTCGCCCGTACGGTGACCGGCTGCTGGCGACGGTCGGACCTGGCGGGAATCGACGCGATCAGCGAGCTGGAACCTGGACGCGACGGCGCGAAGGGGTTCGATCCGGAGACGGGCGCGGCGCTGCTGGCGTTCTGCCGGGGGGATCCGAGCGTGACCGCCGAGGAACAGGCGGCGATCGCCCGGATCCTGTCCGCGGACATGCCCGAGTGGCTGTGGCACGATCTCGGGCGGATGTCCGGCCAGATGGGCTTCGCGCTCGCCTCGGCCGTACGCGACCTCGCGCCGATCGACACCTCCGAACGCTGTGCCGCGCGGTGCGCCATACTGGCCCTGCGCGACCCCGGCCTGCCCCCGCCCCGGCCCGTGAAGCGACAGGACACGCGGGACGCGCTCCGCCGCGAGGCCGTACGCGCGCTCGCCGCCGCCCGTGACCTGGACGAGCTCGCGCACGCCGCGAGCACCGCCTACGCGGTCGGCGCGCCCGTCGCCGCGTCCGACCTCGCGAGCGCCACGCGCGCGCTGGTCCGCGACGGCAGGGGCGATCTTGGGGTGCTGCTCGAACGGTTGCCGGCGGACCTTCGCGAGGCGGCGCTCGACGGGGCGGTCCACGGGATCGAGGAGTCGCAGGCCGCGATCCGCCACAGCATGCTGTCGGACGCGGTGTGCGGGCATCTGGAGTCGCGCGACCTGCCGCACGCGCCGCGCACCGGGACGGCGGTCGTGCTCTCCCAGCTCCGGCGCGAGCGGATCTCGCGGGTCGACGCCACCGTGAAGCTGATCAGGCTGGGCTCCGGCGTACGGGACGACATGACGGAGGAACGCGACGCGGCCCTGCTGACCGTCTGGGAGACGCCGCCCGGCACCGCCGAGTGCGCGGCCCTGGTCGGCCGGCTCGGCACCGCCATGAGCGCCTCCCCCCACCTCAGCGACCTGCCCATCCGTACGTTCCTGGCGGCGGGGCTGGAGGACCCCGGCCTCGTCCGGCTCGCCGAGCTGGTGCGCGACACGGTGCCCGGCTATCCCGCCACGGACGCCGAGGTGGTGCTCCTGTCGGCCGGGGTCGGCGAGGCGGCCCGCCCCAAGGACGCGGCGGCGTTGCTCCAGCGGCTGGAGGGCCTCGGCCCTGAGGCCGACGAGGAACTGCTCCGCGAGGCGACGGCCTTCGCCGCGCGTGCCCTGACCCGGCGGGACCCGAGGTTCAGGGCCGAGGTCATCAAGGAGTCGCCCCCGGCCGGGCGCGCCGGGCTGTCGCGCGCCTGGCTGGACGGCCGCAGGGGCCGCGACGAGCAGGTGGCCCTGCTGGAGGTGGCGGTCCGGCTCCACCTGGCGGCGGAGACCGTACCCGACCTGGACGCCTGGGCGCGGTCGCGGCTCAGCAGCTGGTCGCTGTTCGGCTCGGTGGAGTCGCACTTCAAGCACGACGGCGAGCTGGCGGCCGGGCTGAGGGACATGGCCAAGGGACGACGCGGCCCCCCCTGGAAACGCGAGCCCCGCTGATGCCGATCGCTGTGGCGTTCCTGATCGCGTTGTGGGTCGCGTGCATGTACTTCGGGTTCCTCTACGTCTTCCCGATCGTGGGCGTGCTGACCTTGGTGGCGGCCACGCTGGTGGGGGCCGGCCAGTACTTCCTGCGTGCCGGGCGGGTACTGCTGCCCGCGACGGCGGACGGGGCGTCCCCGGCGGTCCCCGGAGCGGCAGGGGGCGAGCGGGACCCGGCCTACCGGCATTACCTCTTCAGCCAGGTTTCGCTGGACTGGTGGCAGATCCTCCGGTCCGCCGTCCCCGCCATCGGCGAGGCCGCCAGGACGGTCCTGAGCACGGTGACGCGGCGGCTCATGACGAACGTCCAGGGCTTCTTCCTGCTCCCCGTCTGGCTCGCCGTCGTGGCCGGGGTCGCGCTGGCCGTGATCCCGCTCGGGGCCGTCGGGCTGGCGTTCACCTCCGCGTACGCGCTGGTGGTCGCGGCCGGGACGCTGGCGTGGGTCATCTGCGCGCTGCTGCTGCTCGGCCTTGAGCAGATCTTCATGCGGGCACGGCGGATCCTGCAGACCTGCCCGCACCCCGGGTGCTACGCCCGGATCGCCCTGCCCGAGTACGCCTGCCCCACCTGCGGCGAGCGGCACAGGCGCCTGACCCCGAACCGCGACGGGGCGTTCCGGCACGTGTGCCGGTGCGGCACGCGGCTGCCCACCGCCATCGTGCTCGGCCGCTTCCGCCTCCAGGCGTACTGCCCGAACTGCGAACGCGCGCTGCCCCACCGGATCGGCCGCGCCAGGATCGAGCCCCTGCCGTTCGTCGGCGGGCCCGACGCGGGCAAGACGACGTTCATGGTGCTCGCGATCAACGCCCTCCACGGCGTGGTGAAGGACGCGCGGGGCCGCGCCGGCTTCGTGGTCCAGGGCGACGAGATGGCCTTCGCCCGGTTCCGCCGGGAGCTGCGGCTGGGCAAGGTGTCCAAGACCACGACCGCGGCGCCGTCCGCGACGATGGTGGACATCACGCTGCCCGGCGCGAGGACCCGCAGCGGGAACCGCATCCTGTACCTCTTCGACCCCTCCGGCGAGGGCTTCACCGGGGCGACGCGGGTCGAGGCGATGAGCTACCTGGCGCACGGCGAGGCGATGCTCATCGTGGTCGACCCGTTCGCCCTCCCGCTGGTGCAGGAGAGCCTGTCGGCCGCCGAACGGCAGTCCCTCGAAGCCGCCGGTGTCGTGCTGTCCGCCGAGGATCCCTCCGACACCTTCCAGCGGGTCAGGAACGAGCTCGCCGCGCGCGCGGACGGCGGGCGGCAGAAGCGGGTCGCCGTGGTGGTCACCAAGGCCGACCTGCTCCGCGGGACCGACGTCGGCCGCGACGCCGACCGGCTGCCCGCCTGGTTCGACGGCGTCGGCCTCGGCAACATGATCCGCGACCTGGCCAGGACGGCAGGCGAGGTGCGGTACCTCGCCTCCGGCCTCCCGGCGGACGACGCCGCCATCGGCCGCCTGCTGGCCTGGCTCACCGGCCTGCCCGTGGCGAACGGGCCGTCGCCGGACGGCGTACCGCAGAGCGGGCGCACTGACGCGGGCCGGGACGGCGACACGAGCCGGGACGGCCCCCGAGGCGCGGACGGAGACGACAGCGCGAGCCGGGACGGCGCTCCCGGCCCGGGCGACGACACCGATCTCGGCATGGCCGACCTGCGCCCCCCGTGGACGCCCGGCAGGGGCGGCGAAGGAAGGGCGCCTATCACCTACCGGCTCTTCCGCTGGGTGATCTTCGGCACCTCGGCCCTGCTCGCCGCCGCCGCCCTGGCCCTGCTCACCCTGCGTGCGGTCTCCCTGCTCAAGGGCTACGTAACCGTTTAGCGCATTCTTCCCGTTCGTCCAGTTTGGCGACTCCCACATGGTCGGTAATGAGTCCAAAGGCGAGGCGCGGATGGAATGCTGGACCGACGGCGATCACGAGGAGAGCAGCGATGACCCACCCCTTCAGCACACAGCCCGCGCCCCGGCACACCCCTCTCAGCGCGGAGGAAAAGGTCCGGAGCGAGGCGAACTTCGCCCCGTACGTCGCCCAGACGCTCCTTGAGAAGGGGCGGTTCAGGGTGAGTGCCGACACCCAGGAGATGGTGGACCTGTTCCAGGCGGTCGCCCGCCGGGTGGGTGACATGCTCCAGCGGCCCGTGGTCAGCTACGCCAACGGCAGGTACATCGTGATCGCGTTCGGCCAGGAGGAGACCCCCGGCCCTGGTACTCAGGGGCCGGGGGTCTCCTCACGCGCCGGGAACGCCGGTTTCGAGCAGGCGGCCCTCTGACAGCCGGAGCCGGCGGCCGATCCCGATCTCGGCGAGGAACCGCTCGTCGTGGCTGACCACCACGAACGCGCCCTGGTATGACCGCAGTGCGCCTTCAAGCTGGGCCACGCTGACCAGATCGAGATTGTTCGTCGGCTCGTCCAGCAGAAGCAGCTGCGGCGCCGGTTCCGCGGAAAGGACGCAGGCCAGGGTGGCGCGCAGCCGCTCTCCGCCGGACAGCACCCGGGCCGGGAGGTGGACGCGGGCTCCCCGGAACAGGAAGCGGGCGAGCAGATGCATCCGCCGCGACTCCGGCATCCCGGGCGCGAACGCCGCCAGATTCTCCACGACGGTGCGGTCGAGGTCCAGCAGGTCCAGCCGTTGGGACAGGTAGGCGACCCGGCCGTCGGCCCGCCTGGTCTCACCGGCCTCCGGCTCCAGATCGCCGCTGATCACGCGCAGCAGGGTGGACTTGCCGACACCGTTCGGGCCGGTCAGGGCGATGCGCTCGGGCCCGCGGATGGTCAGGTCGGCGCCCTCCCCCGCGAACAGGGCACGCTCGCCGTAGCGCACCTGTATCCGCTCGCCGAGGAAGACCGTGCGCCCGGCCGGCACGCTGGTATCGGGCAGTTCGAGCGCGATCTTCTGCTCGTCGCGCAGGGTGCGGCCCGCCTCGTCGAGCCGGGACCTGGCCTCGCTGAGCCGCGCGGCGTGCGTCTCGTCCGACCTTCCCGCCGACTCCTGCGCGCGCCGCTTCATCGTCCCGGCGAAGATCTTCGGCAGGCCGGCGCTCTTGAGGTTGCGGGCGGCGTTTCCCGCCCGGCGCTCGGCCCGCTCCCGGGCCTGCCGCATCTCCCGCTTCTCCCGCTTGACCTCCTGCTCGGCGTCGCGGACGTTCTTCTCGGCGACCTCCCGCGCGGCGCGCACGGCCTCCTCGTAGGCGGCGAAGTTCCCGCCGTAGGACCTGACCTCGCCCCGGTCGAGCTCGGCGATGCGGTCCATGCGGTCGAGCAGTGCCCGGTCGTGGCTGACGAGAAGCAGGCAGCCGTTCCAGTCCTGGAGCACGCCGTAGAGCTTGTGGCGTGCGTCGAGGTCGAGGTTGTTGGTCGGCTCGTCGAGCAGCAGGACGTCGGGCCGCCTCAGCAGCTGTCCCGCCAGGCCGAGGGAGACGACCTGGCCGCCGCTGAGGGTGCGCAGGCGCCGGGTGAGGGAGACGTCCCCGAGCCCGAGCCGGTCCAACTGGGCACGGGTGCGCTCCTCGATGTCCCAGTCGTTGCCGATCGTGGTGAAGTGCTCCGCGCTCGCGTCTCCGGACTCGATGGCGTCCAGTGCCCTGATCACCGGAGCGATCCCCAGGACCTCGGCCACGGTCAGGTCACCGGCCAGCGGCAGTGTCTGGGGCAGGTAACCCACCACCCCCTCGGCCGTGACCGAGCCCGAGGCCGGGCGAAGCGCGCCGGCGATCAGCCTGAGCAGTGTGCTCTTGCCGGCGCCGTTGGGCGCCACCAGGCCGGTGTGTCCCGCCGTGACGGTGAACGAGAGGTCCTGGAACACCGGGGTGTCGTCGGGCCAGGAAAAGGACAGGTTGGAAACAACGATCTGGGCGTCGGACATCGAATCGCTTCCGCTTTCGGCCGGCACGGCGCAGCCCGCCCGGCGACATGGTCAGGACACGAGGACATCGCCAACCGGCGGCCGCGCGAGGGGCGCGTCACCGATGGCCATGGGATCCGGGATCACCCGGAGATGTCGTCGTCGCCTGCCATGTCATGCTCCGTTTCGCCATTACCGCCTGGCTACGCTACCAGCCGAAGGCCGCCCACGCGCTCGCGGACGGCCCGGCGCCCGTCTCAGGCGGGCACGATCCAGGTGGCCTTCGCGGCGGCGACCAGGGTGCCGTCGGTCTCGTACACGGCGCTCTGGCCGAAGAGCTTGCGGCCTTCACGTCCCGTGGCGCGCGCCACGACCGAGTACGTACCGTTGGGGTACACGCGCCGGAAGACCTGCGCCGTTATGCGTCCCAGCAGGCCCGGCCCGCCGGAGCCCGCGTGGGCCCAGCCCGTGGGGCAGTCGAGCGCGGCCCAGACGAGGGCGTCAGGGACGACACCGTCCTCGTCGGTGATGGTCATCGGGACCCGCCAGCCGGCCGCGATCAGATCGGTGCCCTCGACGGGACCCGGGAAGATCCGCAGTCCGTCACCCGGGTTGCGGAGGCCGCAGGCGAGCGCCGGGTCGCGGCCTCGATCCTGTTCCAGGGGCTGGCCGCGCGGCTGTGGTCTCCGGTCGTCGGGG
>NZ_JBEZFH010000317.1:0-6132 GCF_040649355.1 Sphaerisporangium sp. NPDC049002
CGGGCGCGGGTTAGACATCCAACACGCCCAGCGTGGTATTTCACCACTGCCGCCGTGCCGGTGACGCCCGCCGGCCCGTGGACCCCGGACGGGCTCTCGCGGCGCGCGGTGCGTGAGCTGGTGCTGACCACCGCCGCCGTGCTGCTCGGGCACCAGGACACCCGGGCCGTGGAGCCGTCCAGGACCTTCAAGGACCTCGGCTTCGAGTCGGCCACCTTGGAAGACCTCCGCACCCGGCTGCGGACCGCCACCGGGCTGCGGCTGCCGACCGGCCTGCTGTACGACCAGCCGACCCCCGACCGGCTCATCGACCACCTGTACGGGCTGCTCCACGACGGGCCGTCCGAAGCGGCGGCCGAGGAGCGCGCGGGGGAGGAGAGCGACCCGATCGTGGTGGTCGGCATGGGCTGCCGCTACCCCGGAGGCGTCGCCTCCCCGGACGAGCTGTGGCGGCTCGTCCGCACCGGCACCGACGCGGTCACGGAGTTCCCGTCCGATCGCGGCTGGGACCTCGACGCGCTGTTCGCGGGGGGCCCCGACCGGTCCGGCACCAGTGACACCAGGCTGGGCGGTTTCCTGCACGACGCGGACCAGTTCGACGCCGGGTTCTTCGGCATCAGCCCCCGCGAGGCGGCCGCCATGGACCCCCAGCAGCGGCTGCTGATGGAGATCTGCTGGGAGACCGTCGAGCGGGCCGGCCTCGACCCCGCCGAGCTGCGGGAGTCGGCCACCGGAGTGTTCGTCGGCGCCATGGCCTCCGACTACGGCCCCCGGCTCCACCAGTCCACGGGAACCGCCGACGGGCACCTGCTCACCGGCACCGCGCTCAGCGTCGCGTCCGGGCGGATCGCGTACGCCCTGGGCCTGCGGGGCCCCGCGATCACCGTGGACACCGCGTGCTCGTCCTCGCTGGTCGCGATCGTCCTCGCGGTGCAGGCGCTGCGGCGCGGGGAGTGCTCGCTGGCGCTGGCCGGCGGCGCGACGGTGATGTCCAGCCCTGGGATGTTCGTCGAGTTCAGCCGCCAGGGCGGTCTCGCTCCAGACGGCCGCTGCAAGGCGTTCTCCGCCGCCGCGGACGGCACGGGCTGGGGCGAGGGCGCGGGAATGCTCCTGCTGGAGCGCCGGTCCGACGCCCTTCGCCGTGGACACCCCGTACTCGCCGTGATCCGGGGCGGCGCGGTCAACCAAGACGGCGCGAGCAACGGCCTGACCGCCCCGAGCGGACAGGCCCAGCGGGAGGTGATCAGGCAGGCGCTCGCCGACGCCCGGCTCACCCCGGGCGACGTCGACGTGGTCGAGGCGCACGGCACCGGCACGCGGCTCGGAGACCCCATCGAGGCCGAGTCGATCATCGCCGCGTACGGGGAGAACCGGGACGCGGAGCGCCCGGTCTGGCTCGGATCGCTCAAGTCGAACATCGGCCACACCCAGGCGGCCGCCGGCGTCGGCGGCGTGATCAAGATGATCAAGGCGCTGGAGCACCGGACGCTGCCGTCCACGCTGCACGTGGAGGAGCCGACTCCGCACGTCGACTGGAGCGCCGGCTCGGTGCGGCTGCTCACCGAACCGGTGGAGCTGCCGGACGACCGGCCCCTGCGGGCCGCCGTCTCCGGCTTCGGCATCAGCGGGACGAACGCGCATGTGATCTTGGAGGGGGTCCCGGCTCCCGTCGTGCCGGATGCGACGGATGTGACGGATGCGACTGATGCGACGGATGCCACGGGTGGCCGGCTCGTGTGGGTGGTGTCGGCGAAGTCCGAGGCGTCGTTGCGCGCTCAGGCGGGCCGGTTGCGTTCGTACGCGGAGGGCGCCGAGCCGGGTGATCTGGTGGCGGCCGGGCGGGTGCTGGCGAGGCGGCCCGGGTTCGCCCATCGCGCGGTGGTGGTCGCGGAGGGCCGGGAGGAGCTGGTCGCGGGCCTGGCGGCGCTGGCGGACGGCGCGCCGCACGCGACCGTGGTGCGCGGGGTGGCGGGCTCGGACGTGCGCCCGGTGTTCGTGTTCCCCGGGCAGGGCTCGCAGTGGGCCGGGATGGCCGTCGACCTGCTCGACCACAGCGAGGTCTTCCGCACCCACCTGCGGCGGTGCGATCAGGCGCTGGAGCAGTACACGGGCTGGTCGGTCGAGAGGGTGCTGCGCGGCGGGCAGGCGGTACCGGCGCTGGAAGGCTCCGACGTCATCCAGCCGGTGCTGTTCGCGGTCATGGCGTCGCTCGCGGAGCTGTGGAAGTCGCTCGGGGTCGACCCCTCCGCCGTGATCGGGCACTCCCAGGGAGAGATCACCGCGGCGTGCGTCGCGGGGGCGCTGACGCTGGAGGACGCGGCGAAGGTCGTGGCCCTGCGCAGCCAGGCGCTGATGAAACTCGGGCACAGCGGCGGCATGCTGGCGGTGTCACTGCCGGCCGTACGGGCGCGGGAACTGCTGGAGCCGTGGTCGGACCGGCTCTGGGTGGCGGTCCACAGCGGCCCTGCCAGCACGGTGGTGGCCGGCGACCTCGACGCGCTGGAGGAGTTCGCCGCCGCCTGCGGCGACACCGTGCGGGCCCGCCGGGTGGCGATCGACTACGCGGCCCACACGCCGCACATCGAGGCGCTCCGCGAGGAGCTGCTGGCCACACTGGACGAGGTCGCGCCGCGCCCCACCGACGTCGCCTTCTGCTCCTCGCTGGCGGGCGCGTTCATCGACCCCGCCGAGCTGAACGCCGCGTACTGGTACACCAGCCTGCGCAACCCGGTGCGGTTCGAAGAGGGGATCCGGGCCTTCGCCGGGCACGGCACCCCGCTGTTCATCGAGGCCAGCCCGCACCCCGTGCTGACCGGGCACATCCAGGACACCCTGGAGACCGCCGGGACACCCGGAGGCGCCACCGGGACGCTTCGCCGGGGTGAGGGCGACTGGCGCCGGTTCCTGATGGCGGCGGGTCAGGCGTACGTGCTCGGCGCCGAGGTGAACTGGGCGAAGGCGTTCGGCTCCGGGCCGTACCGCCACGTCGAGCCGCCCACCTACCCCTTCGAGCACCGCCGGTACTGGATCGACGGCGCCGCCGCCACCGCGGACGTCGCCGCGAGCGGCATGGACGCCTCCCGGCACCCTCTGCTCGGCGCGGTCGTACCCCTGGCAGGGGACGACGGGTTCCTGCTCACCGGGCGGTTGTCGCGCGGCGCGATGCCGTGGCTCGCCGACCACGTGGTGGACGGCGAGGTGCTGCTGCCGGGCACCGCCTTCGTCGAGCTGGCCCTCGAAGCGGCCACCACGGCGGGCTGTGACGAGGTGGAGGACCTGACGCTCGAAGCCCCGCTGCTCCTGCCCGAGGCCGGGGCCGTCCAGGTGCAGCTCGCGGTCGGCGGCGCGGATGCCGACGGCAGGCGCGCCCTGACCGTGTACGCCCGCCACGCGGGCGACCCCGAGGCCGCCTGGACCCGTCACGCGACCGGCACGCTCGCCACCGCGAGCACCGCCGCGCTCACCACTGCGGCCACCGAGCGCCTCGCCGGATGGCCCCCGGCGGACGGCCTCGCGGTCGACCTGGACGAGGTGTACGAGCGCCTCGCCGAGGGCGGTTACGAGTACGGTCCGGCGTTCCAGGGGCTCAAGGCCGCCTGGCGCGTGGACGGCGGCGCGTACGTCGAGGTGGCGCTGCCGGAGCACGTCCGCGCGGACGCGGGCCGGTACACGTTCCATCCGGCGCTGCTGGACGCGGCGCTGCACCTGCTGGTGCTCGACTCGGCACAGGCGGCGAAGGACGAGCCCTCGCTGCTGCTGCCGTTCTCCTGGAGCGGGGTGCGCGTGTCCGCGCTCGGCGCCGAGGCGTCCCGGGTGCGGATCACCGACCTCGGTGACGACCGGGTGTCCCTGGTGATCCACGACGGCGCCGGGAACCGGGTGGCGGGCGTCGACGCGCTGACGCTGCGCCGCGTCCCGGGAGGCGGCGGAGCCTCGCGCACCGCGCCTGACGCGGCCTCCTACACCGTCGACTGGGTGGACCTCGCGGTGCCGGGGACCGGCCTCGCCGACCAGCGATGGGCCGTGGTCGGGTACGACGGCTTCGCCGACGAGATCACAGAGGAGCTGGGCAGGGCCGGAGCCGGCGCTCCGCGCTACTACGACCTCGCCTCGCTCGCCGAGATGACCGCGGGCGAGGTCCCGAGCGTCGTCCTTGTCCCCTACCTGCCGGAAGCCGATGCCGACGACGTGCCGTACTCGGTGCGCGACGGCATGTACCAGGCCCTCGACCTCGTGCAGGCCTGGGTGGGGGACGAGCGCTTCTCCGGGTGCCGCCTGGTGTTCCTGACCCGTGGCGTCTTCGACCCGGCGGGCGGCATGGTCCCCGCCGTGGTCGCCGGGCCGGTGTGGGGGCTGGTGCGCTCGGCGCAGGCCGAGCATCCGGGGCGGTTCGTCCTGCTGGACGCCGACGTCGGCTTCTCCGGGTGGGAGCTGGTCGCCTCGGCGATCGCCGCGGGCGAGTCGCAGCTGGTCGCGCGCGACGGGAAGCTCATGGTCCCCCGCCTGGCGCGCCGGGCGGCCGAGACGACGCCCGCCGGACCCTCGGACGTGGGATCGGGGACCGTGCTGGTGACCGGCGGCACGGGCGGGCTCGGAAGCCTGGTCGCCCAGCGGCTGGTGGAACGGCACGGCGCCAGGAACCTGCTGCTGGTGTCGCGGCGCGGGCCCGACGCGCCGGGAGCCGGTGAGCTGGTGTCCCGGCTGGAGGGGCTCGGGGCGCGGGTCACGGTGGCGGCGTGCGACGTGTCCGACCGCGACGCGCTCGCGGCACTGCTGGACTCGATCCCCTCACAGGGCCCGCTGACCGGTGTGGTGCACACGGCGGGCGTCCTGGACGACGCCACCGTGGAGGGGCTGTCGGCGCAGCGGCTCGACTCGGTGTTCGCCCCGAAGGTGGACGCGGCCTGGTACCTGCACGAGTTGACCCGCGAACTCCCGCTCTCGTGGTTCGTGGTGTTCTCCTCGGTGGCGGGCGTGGTCGGGAACCCGGGCCAGGGCAACTACGCCGCCGCCAACGTGTTCCTGGACGTCCTCGCGGCGCACCGTCGCGGGCTCGGCCTGCCCGCGGTGTCGGTGGCGTGGGGCCTGTGGGACACGGTCGGCACCGGGATGTCGGGGCAGATGTCGGACGCGGACACCGCCCGCCTCACCCGCTCGGGCATCGCGCCGCTGACCGTCGAGCAGGGCCTTGAGCTGTTCGACTCGGCGCTCGCCTCGCCCGGACCGCTGGTCGTCGCCGCCAAATGGGACAACACCGCCCTGCGCGCCCGCGCCGAGAGGGGCGAGCTGCCGTCGGTGCTGCGCGGCATGGTACGCGCGCTGCGACGCGCCGCCACCGCCACGGCGGCCGGCGCGGCATCGACGGCGGCCGGATCGGCCGGCCTTGTCGAGCGCCTCGCCGCGATGGCCGAGGCGGAGGCGCGCGGGCACCTGGCCGATCTGGTGCGGTCGCACGTGGCGGCCGTCCTCGCGCACGGCAGCGTCGAGAACGTCGGGGTGGACCGGGCGTTCAACGAGCTGGGGTTCGACTCGCTGACCGGGGTGGAGCTGCGCAACCGGCTCAACGGCGACACCGGACTGCGGTTGCCCGCGACGCTGGTCTTCGACCATCCGAACGTCACCGCCCTGACCGACTACCTCTTCCGCACGCTGGCACCCGCGGCCCCCTCACCGGAGGACACGCTGCGCGGGGCCGTGGAACGCGTCGAGTCGATGCTCTCGGGCGCCAGCGAGGACGCGGAGGCCATTCGCGGCAAGCTCGTCGCCATCGCGCAGAGCGCCGTCACCAGGTTCGGCGCCGGTCTGATCACCAGGTTCGCCTCCGGTACGAGCGGCGCGAGCGCCGCCGAGGACGTGGTGGAGAAGATCGATTCCGCTTCCGATGAGGAGATCTTCGCTCTCATCGACGACCGAACCATGACGTCTCCCCTGAGATCCTCCCTGGAAAGGCCCGATCATGGCCAATGAGGAAAAGCTACGCGACTACCTCAAGCGTGTGACCGTCGAACTCGCGGAGACCCGCCAGCGCCTGACCGGCGTCGAGGATCGGCGGCATGAGCCGATCGCCATCGTGGGGATGGCGTGTCGTTATCCGGGTGGTGTGGCCAGTCCTGAGGATCTGTGGGATCTGGT
>NZ_JBEZFH010000318.1:0-6090 GCF_040649355.1 Sphaerisporangium sp. NPDC049002
GTGGCGCAACCCGGGCAGTGGCTCACCTATCAGGCGAAAGTGCGCAACGCCGGTCCGGGTGACGCGGTCCTGCCCGTGCTCACGATCCGGGTGCCCCGGGCAGAGAGGGGCCCGGCGAGGCGCTGCCGCTGTCTCCCGGGGACGGGGACGGCGAGGGCTTGAGGGTGTCGCTGGGCGAGGGCAGGGGCGGCGGCGTCGGCACGAACATCGTCGGCGGGAGCGGGCGGGAGGGCGGCGGCAGCTCGTCCCCCCTTCCGAGCAGCAGCCACGCGATCGCCCCGGTCAGCGTCAGCAGCGCCACCAGGACCGACATGGCCACCAGCACGGCGCGCCTGGTCTCGGTCGCCGGCGGCGCGGGCGGCGGCGGGAGCGGGATCGCCGGGGCACGGTCGCCCAGCCAGTAGGGGACGAAGTCGGGCCCGTGGGTCTCGCCGATCAGCGTGCCGCTGACCAGCACCGTCTCAAGGAACCACTCGGCGCCGACGCCTCCCGGCGTGTAGGGCACCGCGACCCACGGCGCGAGCCCGTCGTCGATGGCGATGATCTGCGGAGCGGCGGCCGGGCCTCGCCCTCGGGCACGCGCGACCCAGCCCCTGACGCCGCGGGCGGGCCCGGCCTGGCGGATCGCCGTCAGGAACCGCTCGCGTGCCGCCGCGTCGAGGGCCGCGCCCCGGGTCAGCAGCGCGATCGAGACCGCGCGCCCCCCGGCGTCCTGCGCGAGGTAGACGAAACCCGTTGCGAGCGCCTGGAGCCGCGCCTGCACGACGTAGGCACCCAGCCGGGGCGGGTCGCCGTACTGGAGCGGAGTGGCCACGGTTGCCATGAAAGCACACCTCGACACTCGGCTCACCGTGACGGTGCCGTGCACCTTTGCGCCGTGTTTGATGGAATGGCCGCATGACCGTTGCGGAAGAACGCAGTGACGGATCCGGGCCGGACGAAGGTGCCGACGCGGACCTCCGTCTCCTCCAGCAGTCCCTCACAGAGGTCCGGCGCGTCATCGTCGGCCAGGACCACATGATCGAAAGACTGCTGGTGGCGCTCCTCGCCCGCGGTCACTGCCTTCTCGAAGGCGTGCCGGGCGTCGCCAAGACGCTCGCGGCATCGACCCTCGCCACCGTGGTGGGCGGCACCTTCGCCCGCATCCAGTTCACCCCCGACCTCGTGCCGAGCGACATCGTCGGCACCCGGGTCTACCACCCGTCCAGCGAGAGCTTCGACGTCGAGCTCGGGCCGGTGTTCGTCAACTTCCTGCTCGCCGACGAGGTCAACCGGGCGCCCGCCAAGGTGCAGTCGGCCCTGCTGGAGGTCATGGCCGAACGTCAGGTCAGCCTGGCCGGGCGCACGCATCCGCTGCCCCGGCCGTTCATCGTGCTGGCCACGCAGAACCCCATCGAGTCCGAAGGGGTGTATCCCCTGCCCGAGGTGCAGCGCGACAGGTTCCTGTTCAAGGTGCGGGTGGTCCATCCCACCGCCGGCGAGGAGCTGGAGATCCTCCACCGCATGAGCGTCTCCCCGCCGCTGCCCGGACGGGTGCTCGACCCCTCACGGCTGCTCGCGCTGCAGAAGCTCGCCGACCAGGTGTCGGTACACCAGCTCGTCGCCGACTACGTCGTACGGCTGGTGATGGCGACCCGATCCCCCGCCGAGTACGGGCTGCGCGACCTGGAGGAGGCCATCGAGATCGGGGTCAGCCCGCGCGCGACCCTCGGCCTGGTCGCGGCGGGCCGCGCGCTGGCGCTGCTGCGCGGGCGCGACTACCTGCTCCCCGACGACGTGCGCGACGTCGCGGTGGACGTCATGGGGCACCGCCTCATGCTCACCTTCGACGCCCTCGCCGACGGGGTCGACCCCGAGGACGTGGTGCGCCAGATCCTGGCCTCCGTGCCGCCCCCGCTCGTCGTCTGGAACCAGGCCCAGCGGTGATCACCAGGGAAGGTCCCGAGGCGCGCTCCGGACGCGAGGGAAGCCCCGAGCACGCCCTGCGCCGCCTGGAGCTGACCGTGGTGCGCCGCCTCGACGGGCTGCTCCACGGGCAGCACCAGGGGTTGGTCCCTGGCGCCGGCAGCGAGATCGGCGACAGCAGGGTGTACGTGCCGGGTGAGGACGACGTGCGCCGCATGGACTGGTCGGTGACGGCCCGCACGACGATCCCGCACGTCCGCGACCTGGTCGCCGACCGCGAGCTGGAGACGTGGGTGCTGGCCGACCTGTCGCCGAGCATGGACTTCGGCACCGCGGCGATGGAGAAGCGCGACCTGGTGATCGCGGCGGTCGCCGCGATGGGCTTTCTGACCAGCCGCGTCGGTGACCGGTTCGGCGCGTACGTCATCCACGGCGACCAGGTACACCGCCTCCCGGCCCGCACCGGCCGTCCGGCGATGTACGCGCTGCTGCAGACGCTTCTGGACGCGCCACGGGGGATGCCCGCCCCCGGTCCCACGCGCCTGGCCGACGCGATCCGGCTGCTCGGCGCCGCGCGCCGCAAGCGGGGCCTGCGCGTGATCGTGTCCGACTTCCTCGACCTCGGACGGGGCGGCGACCCGGGCGGTGAGCGCGAGTGGGAGCGGCCGATGCGCCACCTGGCCGCCCGCCACCAGGTTCTCGCCGTGGAGGTGATCGACCCCCGCGAGCTTGAGCTGCCCGACGTGGGACTGGTCGCCCTCACCGACCCGGAGACCGGGCGCACGCGCGAGATCCACCTGTCGCCGAAGATCCGCCGCGACTACGCCGAGGCGGCCGCGGCGCAGCGGGAGGCCACCCGGGTGGCGCTGCGCCGGTGCGGAGCCGGGCACCTGGTGCTGCGCACCGACCGCGACTGGGTCTTCGACATCGCGCAGTACACGCTCAGGCACCGGCGCACCGCCCACCTCGCCGGGCGGCACCCCACCAGGAGGGCAGGCGCGTGATCTTTCTCTCTCCGGGCTGGCTGTGGCTGTTCGCGGCGCTCGCCCTGATCGTGGGCGCGTACATCTACCTGCAGTTCGTCCGCCGGCGGTACGCCGTGCGGTTCACCAACCTCGCCCTGCTCAGCCTGGTCGCCCCCGAACGGCCCGGATGGCGGCGCCACCTGCCCGCCGCGCTGTTCCTGCTGATGATGAGCCTGCTGGTGCTCGGCGCCGCGCGGCCGGCCGACGCCACGCGGGTGCCGCGCGACCGTGCGACGATCATCGTCGCGGTGGACATCTCGCTTTCGATGGAGGCGGCCGACGTCTCCCCGACGCGGCTGGTCGCCGCCCAGCAGGCCGCGCAGCAGTTCGTCAAGGATCTTCCTGAACGGTTCAACGTCGGCCTGGTGTCCTTCGCGCGCTCGGCCTCGGTGGTCATCTCGCCCACCACCGACCACCTGGCCGTGATCACCGCGATCGGCAACCTGTCCACCCGTCCGGGCACGGCCATCGGCGAGGCGGTGTTCAACTCGCTGGACTCCGTGCGCTCCTTCGACCAGCGGGCCGTGACCGACCCGCCGCCGTCGGCGATCGTGCTGCTGTCCGACGGCGACAACACCTCCGGCCGGTCGGTCAACGAGGCGATCCAGGCGGCGGCGGGGTTCCACATCCCGGTCTCCACCATCGCCTACGGCACGCCGGACGGCACGGTGAGCATCGACGGCCGCGACGTGCAGGTCCCGGTCAACAAGGCGACGCTCCAGTCGCTGGCCGACGGCACCAGCGGGCGCGCCTACACCGCCGAGTCGGGGGACGAGCTGCGCGACGTCTACAGCCAGATCGGCAGCTCGCTGGGCTACCGCGTCGTGCATCAGGAGATCGGCCAGTGGTTCACCGTCGCCGGCATCCTCGCCGGCCTCCTGGTGGCCGCCGCCGCCATGCTCCTGGGCTCCCGCCTGCCCTGACCCCGCCCCGCGGCGGGCCCGCCGATCACGAGCACCGTCCCGCGGTTGGTAACGTCTCCACGTGACGTCCAAGGGGGCACATTACTTCGAGGAGCGGCCGGGCGCGGCCGCCCGGCCTGGCATGGTCGACGTGATCCTGCCCGACCTCCACCTGCGCCTGGCCACCGACAGCGGTGTCTTCTCCCCCAACCGGCTCGACGCGGGCACCCGGGTGCTGCTGGAGAGCGTGCCGGCGCCTCCCCAGGAGGGCGACCTGCTCGACCTCGGCTGCGGGTACGGCCCGATCGCGCTGACCATGGCGTCACGGGCGCCCGGGGCGACGGTGTGGGCGGTGGACGTCAACCGGCGCTCGGTCGAGCTGTGCGACCGCAACGCACGGACCGCCGGCCTTGACAAAGTAAGGTCGGCGCACGTGGACGACGTCCCGCCCGGCGTCCGCTTCTCGGCGATCTGGTCCAACCCGGCGATCCGCATCGGCAAGCCCGCGCTGCACGCCATGCTCACCCGCTGGCTCGACCGGCTCACCCCCGACGGCGCGGCCTTCCTGGTGGTGCAGAAGCACCTCGGCTCCGACTCGCTGCAACGGTGGCTCTCCGACCACGGCTGGGCCACCACCCGGGTGGCCTCCCGGTCGGCCTACCGCGTGCTCCGGGTCGCCGCGCGGCCCTCTCCGGACGTGACCGGCCCTTCGACAGACGACGTACCCCCAGGTGGCGGCGCCACCGGCGACGAGGAGCGATGAGCGCCCGATGAGCACAGGCACCCGCAGGCAGCTGCGCCAGACCGACGTCAAGCGGCTCAACCGCACCTGGCGCCGGGGCACGGAGAACCGGCTGTCGCTGATCCTTGAGTCGGTGACGGGCCCGTTCAACGTCGGCTCCATCTTCCGCACGGCCGCCGCGTTCGGTGCCGACGAGCTCTGGCTGGGCGGCAACGCCACCCCGCCCACCAACCCCAAGGCGCAGAAGACCGCGCTCGGCACCGACCGGCTGGTCCCCTGGCACGAGCCGGTCCCCGCCCTTGAGGCCGTACGGGCGGCCAAGGAGGAGGGCTACACCGTGATCGCCGTCGAGCTGACCGGCGACGCGGTGCCGCTCCACGAGGCGAGGCTCGACCGCGACGTGTGCCTGGTGCTCGGCAGCGAGGACCACGGCTGCTCCCCCGCCGTGCTGGACGCCGTCGACGAGGTCGTCTACATCCCCCAGATCGGCCGCGTCGGCTCCTTCAACGTCGGCGTCGCCGCCGCCATCGTCCTCGCCGAGGCCCGCCGCCAGGAATGGTCCTCCCACCCGGCCCCCACCGACTCTTGACCGGAGCATCCAAATGTCCAAATGAGCCTCAATCAAAGCAGCAAGGGCGAGCGAACAGTACGGACACGAAACCGCGTCTCCCTGATTCCTCATCCAGGTAATCGCACCGGCGTGCGCCGCGGCGAACTATTCGGACTGCGCTGGACGGATGCGGACCTGACCAGCGGCACCCTGACCATCCGCCAGGCCCTCCAGTACATCCCCGGCGGCATCGGCCTGGTCTTGGCCCCCACCAAGACCGTCAACTCCGAACGCCGCATCGCCCTGCCCGGCCCGTGCATCGACGCCCTGACCACTGACCGCGAGCACCAAAAGCACAAACGCGAAGCCATCGGCGCGGCCTGGCCCGAGACCGGGCTCGTGTTCACCACCCGCCACGGCGGGATGATCAACCCGGCCAACGTCAACCGCGACTTCAAGGCCCTGCTTCAACGCGCGGGCCTACGCACGATCCGCTTCCACGACTTGAGACATTCGTGCGCCTCACTCCTGCTGGACCAAGGCGTGGACCTCATTGTGATCAAGGAAATCCTCGGCCACGCCCACATCTCCATCACCGCCGACACCTACGCCCACGTCCGGCTCCGCCTACAACTCGACGCCATCGAACGCATGGCGGGCGCTCTCGACGACCACCCCCAAACGTTGCCGTCAGAAACGATCACAGCCGCTGTAGCCGTCCAGCCGTCAAACCAGGTTGGGCAGCTGATGAGATAGATCGTCACGACCAGTCAAGGTCGCGATCCTCCAGCACAGAATAATCAAACTGAATCTCATCGAAATGCTTCACCATCCAAGCGCGCCGCTCAGAATGTGAAACACCCCAAGCCCATTGCCGGGTAGCGGGCAGGAATCTCACCTGCCCGCCCCCACAGATCCGGACGTGAACCTCTCGATTCATCCGGCTCGTGCCGTCCAGTCGCCAGG
>NZ_JBEZFH010000319.1:0-6033 GCF_040649355.1 Sphaerisporangium sp. NPDC049002
CGTGCTGCGCCCGGTCGCCGAGCCGTTCTCGGCCGACGGCGGCATCCACATGCTCAGCGGGAACCTCGGCCGCGCGGTCAGCAAGGTGTCGGCGGGCGCTCGCCGAAGCCGGGTACGCGTGCACGGGCACCGCCTCGGACGCCGTCTGCGTGGCCGTGCGCTCCGACGGCCCCGAGGAGCTGTTCGGCGGCCCGCGATCGACCTGGGGCGCCCGCATCGCCCGCGCCGTCCACCTCTCCGTCCTCAACGGCGCCCACGCCTGGGCGAGGCACACCTAGCCGGCATGCGCCGGCGCACGCCAGATCGCGGCCTGCGGATCGACCACGTCACTGACTGCCAGAGGGTCGGCAAAGGACACTTGTGGCGTGACCGCAGCGCCCAATTACCAAGATCTGCACGCATTGGTCGACCAGCTCAGGCCGGACCAGGCGCATCTGGCCGAACGGCATGAAGAGATCATCCGGGAGGGGTTAGCCGAACGGCTGGGGCTGCGTGAGGTCGCGACCCTTGATCACCGGCATTTCCGCGTGGTCCGGCCACGTCATGTACCGGCCTTCGATCTTCTTCCCTGACCAGGAAGCAGGCCGTAGGTGGTTTGGGCGGTGGTGGGGGTTATCTTGCCGGTGTCGAGGTCGAGGAGGATGTCGGCGGGAGGCCGGTCGGCCGGGGAGCCGATGCCGCCGCCGCCCGTCGTTTCGACGATCAGGGCCTCGCCGGCGCCGAAGCGGACGTTGTTGACCTTGGAGTTCAGGCGCTCGACGGTGCCGTCCAGGTGGCGCTTGAAGAAGCCGCCGAGCCGGCCGGGCAGGCCGCCCGCTCTGCCGGGCGGGGCGTAGCGCAGCCGGTCGCCGCGCGTGGTGACATGGGCGTCGGCGAGGAATTGGAAGACCGTCCTCGATCCGAGACCGCCCCGCCAGCGCCCCGGCCCGCCCGAGTCGGGGATGGTCTCGACCGACTCCACGATCAGCGGGCAGCGGGTCTCCACCGGTTCGACCTGCGGCACCGAGTTCCGGCCGATGCCGAAGTGGACGCCGGTCGCGTCCGGCCCGTCCTTGCCCGCCCTGGCCCCCACCCCGCCGAAGTCGTAGGAGAGATGGATCCAGTACGGCGCGGCGCAGGCGGCGACGCTGAAGGGTTGCAGGATCCCCGAGGCGGCGATGGCCCGATCCGGCATCGCGTCCGACAGCGCCTGGAAGATCGCCTCCATGGCCGCATAGATCGGTACGAAACGCCCGCCGCACGGGTAGGGGGAGTGGGCGTTGAGCAGCGACCCCGGCGGCAGGCGCACGTCGATCGCGCGCAGGCAGCCCTCGTTCATCGGGATCGCCGGGTCCAGGAAGCACCGCACCGCGAACACGGCGGCGGCCAGCGACTGCGACGACGAGGAGTTGATCGCCGCGGGGACCTGCGGATCGGTTCCCTCGAAGTCCAGGACGATGCCGGGCGTCCGTGCCTCCCACGCGCCGGGGGGCGGCACGGTGACCGTGACGCGGACGGTGTGCGAGCGGGAGAGGTCGATCCCGTCGTCGTCGACGGCGTAGGAGGAGGCGTGGCTGCCCGGGGGCAGTTCGGCGAGAGCCGTACGGGTGCGGGCCTCGGTGTAGTCGAGGTAGGCGTCGATGCCCGAGGCCAGCCCGCCGGGGCCGTGCTCGGCCAGCAGCGCCGCAAGCCGCGTGGCCGCCACGGCGGTGCCCGCGACGAGCGCGCGGACGTCGCCCATGACCTTGTCCGGCGTGCGGCTGTTGGCCCGCAGGATCGCCTCGATCGCCGGTTCGACGCCGGAGGCCGTGGCCAGCCGTACGGGCGGGAGCTGCAGGCCTTCGAGGAAGATGTCGGTCGCGAGCGGCGCCATCCCGCCCGCCGACAGGCCCCCGAGGTCGGAGACGTGGATCATCGTGGCCGTGAAGTACGCAGGCCGCGCGTCGACGAACACCGGCCGGTAGACCAGCAGGTCGTTGGTGTGCACCCCGCCCCGGTAGGCGTCGTTCAGCACGTACACGTCGCCCGGGCGCATGGCCTGGGCGGGGATGTCGGACAGCAGCTCGGGCAGGGCGACCTTCAGGGCCATGCTGTTCATCAGGGTGGTGGCCATCGACTGGGCGACGAGCCGGCCCCCGGCGTCCAGGATCGCGGCGGAGGCGTCCGACCCCTCCACGATGAACGTCGAATAGGCCGAGCGCACCACCACGATGCTGGCCTCCTCGGCGGCCACCACCAGCGCGTTCCTCAGCACCTCGGCCGTGAGCGACTCGGTCAACGGGCACGCTCCAGGATCACGGCCCCTTCGGGGGAGAGGGCGGCGGTCCAGCCGGGCGGTACGACGATCGTCGCCTCGGCGTCCTCGATGATCGCGGGCCCGTCCACCGCGGGCCCGTCCACCGCGGGCCCGTCCACCGCGGGCCCGTCCACCGCGGGCCCGTCCACCGCTGGGCCGTCCACCGCCGGGCCGGGAGTGGCCGGGCTCCGGGGGCCGCGCAGGTGGTCGCGGGTCAGTACGGGCGTGCTGGTGAAGCCGCCGCTCTCCGGGAACCACGCGAGCCTGGAACGCCGGCCGCCCCCGCCGGAGCCGTCCGTACCGTCGCCGGGTCCTGCGGTGGCGTCCTCCTTCGAGGGAAGCGGGGTGGCGGCCCGCTGGGTGAGGCGGACGCGGTAGCTCACGATCTCGATCGGCCCTCGCTGCGCGATGCCGTACACCTGCTGGTATCTCGCGAAGAATAGGTTGGCCAGCTCGTCGGGCGAGTCGCTCCACGGCACGGTCAGATCATGCGCCTGGCCGGCGAACCGTACGGCGGCCGAGCGCTCCACCGTCACGCCCGGGGCGCCGAGTTCGAGGCCGAGATCCGCCGCCGCCCCCGCGGCCATTTCGCCGAAGACGGCCGACGGGTCACCGGCTCCGAGCCGGGACAGCACCCGGTCGGTGGACAGGTCGCCCGCCAGCAGCCCGGCCGCCGACGCGACCCCGCAGTGCGGCGGCACGACCACCGTGTCGATGCCGAACCGTTCCGCGACCCGGGCCGCGTGCATCGGCCCCGCGCCGCCGAAGGCCACCATGACGAAGCCGCGCGGGTCGATGCCGCGCTGCACGGTCACGACGTGGACGGCGGAGCCCATCGCCGCGTTGGCGATCTCGTGTACGGCGTGCGCCGCCTCGGCGCGGGAGACCCCGAGCGGCCAGGCGAGCCTCTGGTCGACGGCCTTCTCGGCCGGTTCGTGGGAGATCGGCAGTGAGCCGAGGGACGACGGATCGAGGTACCCGAGCACCAGGTCGGCGTCGGTCACGGTGGGCTCGCCGCCGCCCAGGCCGTAGCAGGCCGGGCCGGGCGCGGAGCCCGCCGACCGGGGGCCGACCCTGAGCGCCCCGGCGGAGTCCACCCACGCGATGCTCCCGCCGCCCGCACCCACCTCGGCGAGGTCGATCGCGGGGGTCTTGATCGGCACGCCGGTCCCGGCGCGCCGGCCGCCGAAGCTGCCCTTGCCACCGACGTGGAACTCGTGGGTGATCTCCGGCCTGCCGTTCCTGATGACGCAGGTCTTGGCCGTGGTCCCGCCCATGTCGAACGAGATGATGTCGCGATACCCGGTGAGGGACGCGGCCAGCGCCCCGGCGGCCGGTCCTGACTCGATCGTGGCGACGGCCCTGCGCGCGGCGAGCTCGGCCGACATGACACCGCCGCCGGACTCCATCACGTGGACGGGCGCGGTGACGCCGGCGGCGTGGAGCCGCTCGCGCAGCCGCTGGAGGTAGCGGGCCATGACCGGCCCGACGTAGGCCGACATGATCGTGGTCGTGGCCCGCTCGTACTCGCGGATCTCCGGCCACACCTCCGAGGAGATGACCACGGTGGATCCGGGAGGCAGGGCCTCGCGCAGGATCGCGGCGACCCGGACCTCGTGGCGGGGGTCGGCGTAGGAGTGCAGCAGGCACACCGCGACCGACGTGATGCCGCGCCCGGCGATCTCGGCCGCCACCTCGCGCGCCGCGTCCTCGTCCAGCTCCTCCAGCGTCTCGCCGCGCGGGCCGACGCGCTCGGGGACCTCGAAGCAGTCCTCCGGCGCGACCGGAGGCGGGGGCGGGTCGAAGCGCAGGTCGTAGCGGTCCTCCTCGACCCGTGCGTAGCGGCCGAGGGGGACGGCGCTCCGGAACCCGCGCGTGGTCACGTACGCGACCCGTACCCCCTTGCGTTCGAGCACGGCGTTGGTGGCGAGGGTGGTCGCGTGGACCACCCGGGTGACCGACCCCGGATGGACGCCCGCGCGGCCGAGGGCGAGGGCGACGCCGGTGACGATCCCGTCGGCCGGGTCGTCGTGCGTGCTCAGGACCTTGGCCACGGTCACCGACCGCCCGCTGACGACGACGTCGGTGAAGGTGCCCCCGACGTCGACCCCGATGGCATAGCTCACGAGCCGCACACTATTACCCGAGCAAGCGCTTGTCTATGAAGCGTCGCGCCGCCGCTCAGGACGCTCAGGAGGTGAACTGGACGCTTCCGATGACGTGGTCGATCATCGTCTGGTCGCACTTCGCGGGCGGGCAGAAGAACGCGATCAGCGCCACGGGCTGCCCCTGGCCCCGGCCGACGATGTAGACGACCAGATCGAGGCGTCCCTGCTGGCCGGGGTCGTTCACCACGCCGGTCAGCTTGAACGCGGGCTTGCCCGCCACCGTCGCCGTGGTCGGCGCCGAGGCGAAGTCGGCCGGCCCGGGGAGCACGAAGCTGAGGCTGCGCTTCAGCGTCTCAGGCGTGTCCGATGTGGTGATGGCGTCGTTGACCTCGGTGAAGATGCCGGTCGCCTGCTCGGGACGGGTGGTGAGCAGGCCGTTGACGGCGGCCCAGTCGGAGGCGATGGGCACCGAGAACAGGGTGTCGAACTCGGCGGCCGCGGGGGAGACGACGACGTACTCGTCGGCGTGCGTACGGGCCTCCCAGCCGCCGGGATACTCGAACGAGAGCGGCGCGGCCGTGGTGCCGGGGTAGCGCTTGGATCCCACGGGGCTCGCCCCCTGGCCGACCAGCAGCGTGGCGGCGACCGCGAGGGAGACCAGCACGGCCCCCGCGCCGATGAGCACGCCCACCGGCCGGCGTCTCCTCTTGGCGGGCTGCCCCGCGCCCGGCCTGGTCAGCGGCCCCCCGGGCGCGGAGAGCCCGGCCGGCCCTCCGGTGTCCAGAGAGCGGAGCGACGTGGTCGGCCGCATGGACTCCATGTCGTCCATGGCCCGAAGGGACGGCGAGGAGGCTCCCGGAGGCGCCGACCAGGCCGGGCGGCCCTCCGGCGGGCTCGCGTGCCGGTCCTCGCCGCTGATCGCGTCGCGGAGGGCCGCCACGAACTGCCCGCAGGTGGAGAACCGATCGGCCGGCGCCTTGGCGAGGGCCCGGGACATCACCTGGTTGACGGCGTGCGGGAGATCGGGCCGGTACGGCGTGAGCGGCGGCGGCTCATGGGAGACGTGCGCGTAGAGCAGGGCCAGCTCGGTGTCCCGCTGGAACGGCGGCAGCCCGCTGAGAGCCTCGTACACCACGCAGGCGAACGCGTACAGGTCGCTCCGCCCGTCCACGGGCAGCCCGCGGATCTGCTCGGGGGCCACGTAACGCGGTGTGCCCATGAAGTGGCCGTGGCTGGTCAGCCCCGCCTCGGAGTAGGCGCTCTTGGTCAGCCCGAAGTCGGTCAGGTAGACGTGCTCGGGGGCCCGCGCGGATCCCTCCGCGACCAGGATGTTCGCCGGCTTCACGTCGCGGTGGACCAGGCCGTTCGAGTGGGCGGCGTCCAGCGCCGACGCGATCTGCGAGAACAGGCGGTAGGCGCGGGCAACCGGCATCGGCCCGCTCGCCTGGATGAGCTTGCGCAGGTCGGCGCCCTCGACGTACCGCATGGCGATGAACAGCAGGTCGCCGCTCTCGCCCGCCTCGTAGATGGGGATGATGTTGGGGTGGTCGACGCCGGCCACCAGGCGCGACTCGCGCATCGGAGCCACGGTCAGCGTGGTGGTTCCCGCGATGAACGAGGCCGAGAACCTGCCGCACGTGTTCGCGGCCC
>NZ_JBEZFH010000320.1:0-5972 GCF_040649355.1 Sphaerisporangium sp. NPDC049002
AGGATCATGGGCGCCATGTGGACGAGGAAGTCGTTGAAGGTCAGCCCACCGCGGCTGGCGATGATGATGTTGGGCGGATCGCCGACCAGGGGGCCGGCAGCTCCTCGCCCGGCGCGTCCTCGCTCCGGCCCCGGCCGCCCGGCGGCTCCTCACCGCGTGCGCGTGCCGCCTGCGGCGCGTTGCGCGCCCCCGCCGGCGCGGCGGGCGCCGTGGCCCTGGCGAAGCGGGACAGCCGGTCGGCCAGCAGCGCCGCTGTGGGCCGCTTGGCGGGCTCCCTGTTGAGCGCCGCCCTGATCAAGGGCAGCAGCGAGCCGGGCACCCCGGCGAGGTCCGCGCGCCCGTTCAGGACGGCGTACATCTGCGCCTCGACGCTGCCCCTGCCGAACGTCGGGCGCCCGGTGGCGGCGAACGCCACCGTGGCCGCCCACGAATGGATGTCAGACGGCTCGCCGACGACCTCCTCGGCGAACACCTCGGGCGCGGAGTAGCCCGGCGTGCCGAGGAACGTGCCGGTCATCGTGAGCCGGGTGGCGTCCGACACCTGGGCGATGCCGAAGTCGATCAGCACGGGACCGTCGGGCCCCAGCACCACGTTGGCGGGCTTCACGTCGCGGTGGATCACCCCGGCCGCGTGGATGATGGCGATCGCGGTGGCCAGCCCCCTGGCGAGCTCGATCAGGTTGGGACCCGAAAGGGGCCCCTGCCGCCGCACCGCGTCGAGGAGGGTCTCCCCCTCGATGTGCTCCATCACCAGGTAGGGCCTGTCACCGGACAGGTCCGCGTCGAGGACGCGGGCGACATACGGGCTCTCGACCCGCCGCAGCGCCTGCACCTCGCGGTCGAGTCTTAATCGCGCCTCGGGGTCGTCCCCGATCGGATCGCGGAGCATCTTGACGGCGACCTTCACCCCGCGCCGACCGACGGCGAGGTAGACCTCGCCCATGCCACCGCGGCCGAGGCGCTCCACCATGGTGTACGGGCCGACTCGCCCGAGCCCGCCCACTCGCCGTCCGCCCATAGGAGACGCCACCATAGCGCCGATCCACTGATTTACCGTGACGGCGCGCCGGAAGCCAACAGGTTTTAACGGACACACCGGGATACGTGCCCCGGCCGGCCCGGCCGGGAGCCGGCGGAAACCGCTAGCGCGAGGAGTCCTCGAAGAGGTGGTCCAGGCGGGCGTCCGGACTCGCGGACAGGGCCTTCCTGCCGGTGCGCCGCCAGTTCACGTGACCTCGGCTCTCCAGCCACAGCATCAGCCGATCGGCCGCGACCACCACCGCGATGGCGTAGCCGAAGGCGAAGACGATCCCCATGGGGACAGTCAAACCCCCCGGCCCGTCGTACGCGAGGAGCGACACGCCGACCACACTGAGTCATCACTTCACGGGCCCCGCGCCAATCAGCTGATCAGGGTACGGCGGGCGGCCGGCCTCCGGCTATGACGGTGCCCGCGGAGGTGCGCAGGTGGCCCTCGCCGGTGTAGACCCACTTGGTGGAGGTCAGCTCAGGAAGGCCCATCGGCCCGCGGGCGTGCAGCTTCTGCGTGGAGATGCCGATCTCGGCCCCGAAGCCGAACTCCCCGCCGTCGGTGAACCTGGTAGAGGCGTTGACCGCCACCGCCGCCGAGTCGACCCGCGCGACGAAACGCCGGGCCGCGCCCTGCGACCGCGTGACGATCGCGTCGGTGTGCGCCGAGCCGTACCGCCGGATGTGCGCGACCGCCTCCTCCAGCGAGTCGACCACGGCCGCCGCGATGTCCAGGGAGAGGTACTCCTCACCGAAGTCCTCCTCGGTGGCGGGCACCACGACGCCTTCAGGGGCTCCCGCCGCGTACGAGGCGACACGCTCGTCGCCGTGCACGGTCACGCCCTCCTTGGCGAGCCGCGCCAGGGCCGCCGGTACGAACGCGTCGGCGACCTCCGCGTGGACCAGGAACGTCTCCGCCGCGTTGCACACCGACGGACGCTGGGTCTTGGCGTTGACGAGGATCTCCAGCGCCAGGTCCAGGTCGGCGTCGGCGTCCACGTACACGTGGCAGTTGCCGACACCGGTCTCGATCACCGGCACCGTGGACTCCTCCACCACCGAGTTGATCAGGGACGCGCCGCCGCGCGGGATCAGCACGTCGACCAGGCCCCTGGCGCGCATCAGGTGCTTCACCGAATCGCGCGTGGTGCCCGGCACCAGCTGCACGGCCCCCGAGGGCACCTCGGTGCCGCCGAGCGCGTCCTGCATGATCCGCACGAGGACGGTGTTGGACCGGTAGGCGCTGGAGGACCCGCGCAGCAGGACGGCGTTGCCGCTCTTGAGGCAGAGGGCGGCGGCGTCGACCGTGACGTTGGGGCGGCCCTCGTAGATGATGCCGACGACGCCCAGCGGCACCCTGATCTGCCGGAGCTCAAGGCCGTTCGGCAGCGTGCTCCCCCGCACGACCTCGCCGACCGGGTCGGGCAGCTCGGCCACCTCGCGCACCGCGCCCGCGATGGCCCCGACGCGCTTGTCGTCGAGCCTGAGCCTGTCGATCATCGTCTCGGGGGTGCCGCTCTCGCGTGCGGCGGCGACGTCGAGGGCGTTGGCCTCGACGATCTCCTTCGCGCGGGCCACCAGGGCGTCGGCGACGGCGCGCAGGGCGGCGTCCTTGGCGGAGCGCGGCAGCGGCGCCAGCTCGGCGGCGGCCTCCTTGGCGTCGTGGGCGACCCTCAGAAAGTCATCGGCCTCAGACATGCCTCGCGCTCCTGCTCTCGATGGTGGGATCCAGTATGACGATGTCGTCTCGGTGGATCAGCTCCCGCTCGTACTCAGGGCCGAGGTTCGCGGCCAGCTCGCGCGTGGAGCGGCCGAGGAGCTCGGGGATCTCCGCGGCGTCGAAGTTCACCAGCCCCCGGGCCACGGGCGTGCCGTGCGGGCTGTAGAGGTCGACCGGGTCGCCGGCGGTGAAGTCGCCCTCCACGAGTGTGACCCCGGCGGGGAGCAGCGACTTGCGCCGCATCACCACGGCCTCCACCGCCCCGGCGTCCAGGTGCAGGCGGCCCCTGCCGGTGGTCGCGTGGGCGAGCCAGAGCAGGCGGGTGCCCGGATGGCGGCCCTCCGGCTGGAAGTACGTGCCGACGTCCCTGCCCGCGAGGGCCTGCGCGGCGTGGGCGGCGGAGGTGAGCACGACGGGGACGCCCGCCCCCGTGGCGATGCGCGCCGCCTCGACCTTGGTGATCATGCCGCCGGTGCCGACCCGGCCCGACCGGCCGAGCTCGACGCCTTCGAGATCGGCCGGCCCGTTGACCTGGGGGATCCGCTGGGCGCCCGGCACCCGGGGGTCGCCGTCGTACAGGGCGTCCACGTCCGACAGCAGCACCAGCGCGTCGGCGTGGATCAGGTGGGCCACCAGGGCCGCCAGGCGGTCGTTGTCGCCGAAGCGGATCTCGTCGGTGGCGACCGTGTCGTTCTCGTTGACCACCGGGACGATGCCGAGCTCCAGGAGCCGCACCAGGGTCCGCTGCGCGTTGCGGTGGTGGGCCCGGCGCATCATGTCGTCCGCGGTGAGCAGGACCTGGCCCACGCGCAGGCCGTACCGGGCGAAGGAGGAGGTGTAGCGGGCGACGAGCACGCCCTGCCCGACCGAGGCCGCCGCCTGCTGGGTCGCGAGGTCACGCGGCCGGGCGGTCAGGCCGAGGGGCCCGAGCCCGGCGGCGATGGCGCCGGAGGACACCAGCACCAGCTGTGTGCCGTTCCCGGCGCGGGCGGCGAGGACGTCGACCAGGGCGTCCACCCGGTCGACGTCGATGGTGCCCTGCGGGGTCGTCAGCGACGACGACCCCACCTTGACGACCAGGCGTGAAGCAGCGGCCACCCGCTCCCGACCGGCGATGTCCACGCTCCGCACCCTTCGCTCGCTTACCTGCTGTCGCATGATCGCCGCGACCGGCGGACCCGTCCACCGTGCCGCGCCGGTAAGTCCCGGACGCCCGGTCGCCGGGCTACCCGAGGCGGTTGTCCGAGCCGCGCGGGCCCTGATTGGCCTCGGCGTCGAGCGTCGGATGCCAGTCGAAGATGTAGCCGCCCTCCATCGAGCCGATGACGACCTCGGCGCCGGCCTTGGCCCCCGCCTCGCTGAGCGCCTTCTCGATGCCCAGCCGTTCGAGGCGGTCGGCGAGGTAGCCGACGGCCTCGTCGTTGGTGAAGTCGGTCTGCTTGATCCAGCGCTCGGGCTTCTCGCCGGTGACCTGGAAGGTGTCGTCGTCGATCCGCCTGACCGTGAACCCGGCGTCGCCGAACTGCTTGGGACGGATGACCAGCCTGGTGGGCTCCTCGACGGGCTTGGCGGCCCTGGCGGCCGCCACCATCTCGGCCACGGCGAACGACAGCTCGCGCAGCCCCTCGTGGGTGGCCGCGGAGATCATGAAGACCTTGAGGCCCTTGTCCTCCAGCATCGGCCGCACCATGTCGGCGAGCTCGCGCGCCTCGGGGACGTCGGCCTTGTTGAGCACGGCGAGACGCGGGCGGTCGTCCAGCTCGCCGTAGGCGGCCAGCTCGGCCTCGATCACCCCGAAGTCGGTGAGCGGGTCACGCCCGGGCTCGATCGTGGCGCAGTCGATGACGTGGACGATCGTCGAGCACCGCTCCACGTGGCGCAGGAACTCGTGGCCGAGCCCCCGGCCCTCGGAGGCGCCGGGGATCAGCCCGGGCACGTCGGCGACGGTGAACACCGTCTCCCCCGCCGTGACGACACCGAGGTTGGGCACCAGCGTGGTGAACGGGTAGTCGGCGATCTTGGGCCGGGCGGCGCTCAGGGCCGCGATCAGCGACGACTTGCCGGCGTTCGGGAAGCCCACGAGCGCCACGTCGGCGACCGTCTTGAGCTCCAGCACGGCCTCGATCTCGTCGCCCTGCTCGCCGAGCAGCGCGAAGCCGGGGGCCTTGCGCTTGGTGGAGGCCAGGGCGGCGTTGCCGAGGCCCCCGTGACCGCCCTGGGCCACGACGTACCGCGTGCCGGCGCCGATGAGGTCGATCAGCACCTCGCCGGTCTTGGCGTCCTTCACGACCGTGCCGTTGGGGACCGGGAGGACCACGTCCTCGCCCCAGGCGCCGTCGCGGTTGGACCCGGCGCCCTGCTTGCCGTTCGCGGCCTTGCGGTGGGGCCGGTGGTGGTAGTCGAGAAGGGTGGAGGTGTTGGGGTCGACCTCCAGGATCACGTCACCCCCGCGCCCGCCGTTGCCCCCGTCGGGACCGCCGAGCGGCTTGAACTTCTCACGGTGGATGGACGCGCAGCCGTTTCCCCCGTCACCGGCCTTGACGTAAAGGACCACCTGGTCGACGAACTCAGCCACCGCTACTCCCTCTCACAAGCGTGCCCGTCTGGTCCACGCCGTGCCACCGCCGCGCTCCCCGCACCGGTGGTACCCCTTCACGACGATGAGGCGGATCGACAAGTCGATCCGCCTCATCAACGTTCTGGCCGGGCCCCCGTCCGCCGCGCTCTCGCGCGGGGCGGCGGCCCCTTTCCCGATCGGCGGATCTACTCCGCGGCCGGGACGATGCTCACAGCGCGGCGGCCGCGCTTGTTGCCGAACTGCACGTGACCGGCGATCAGCGCGAACAGCGTGTCGTCGCCACCCCGGCCCACGTTGTCACCCGGGTGGAAGTGGGTGCCGCGCTGGCGGACGATGATCTCGCCGGCGTTCACGAGCTGGCCGCCGAAACGCTTGACACCAAGCCGCTGGGCGTTGGAGTCACGGCCGTTCCGGGTGGACGAGGCGCCCTTCTTGTGTGCCATGGTTCGCTACCACTACTTCCCGGGGTTGATGCCGGTTACCTTCACCTGGGTGTACCGCTGACGGTGACCCTGGCGCTTCTTGTAACCAGACTTGTTCTTGTACTTGAGAATGCGAATCTTGGGGCCCTTGGTCTCGCCGAGAATCTCGGCGGTCACCTCGAACTTGCCAAGCGTGGCAGCGTCTGTGGTGACATCGCCGTCG